>JBDUAG010000367.1:0-4577 GCA_040004785.1 Burkholderiales bacterium
GTGGCCTGCGCGATGAAGATCGCCGCCATCGTGTAGTAGATGCACTGGCCGTCCGGGTTGAAGGTGACGCCCGACGGCACGACCAGTCCGACGACCGGCTTGGAGACGCCCGCGAACTCGAGCTTGCGCATCAGTTGCGGCACCACCGACTCCGACGAGCTGGTGCCGAGCACCGTGAAGATCTCGTCCTTGATGTAGCGCAGGAACTTCCACAGGCTGAAGCCCGAGAGCCTGGCGATGATGCCGAGCACGACGACCACGAACAGGAAGCAGGTGATGTACATCGTGCCCATCAGCTTGCCGAGCGACACGATCGAACCCAGGCCGTACTTGCCGACCGTGAACGACATCGCGCCGAACGCGGCGATCGGGGCGATGCGCATGATCATCCCGACGACCGAGAAGATGCCGTCGATGAACGACTCCAGCACGTCGACCACCGGCTTGGCACGCGAGCCGATGTGCGAGAGCGCGATGCCGAACAGGATCGCGAACACGAGGATCTGCAGGATGTCGTTCTTCGCCAGCGCATCGACGATGCTGGTGGGGACGAGGTTCAGCAGGAAATCGACGAAGCCGACCGGCTTGGCGCCTGCCGCGGTGTAGTTCGCGATGGCCTTGGTGTCGAGCGTCGCGGGATCGACGTTCATGCCGCGACCGGGGCCGACGAGATTGACGGCGACCAGACCGAGTGCGAGCGCGAAGGTCGAGAGCACCGCGAAATAGATCAAGGCCCGGGCGCCGACGCGGCCGAGCTCCTTCATGTTCTCCATCTTGGCGATGCCGAGCACCACCATCGCGAAGATGATCGGCGCGAACACCATCTTGATCAGCTTGATGAAGATGTCGCCGAGCGGCTTGGCATCGATCGCGATGGCGGGCGAGAAGTAGCCCAGGGCCACGCCGGCGATCACGCCGATCAGGACCTGGACGTAGAGCTTTCCGAAGAAGCGGCGCATGTGTTGTCTCCTGTGGATCTGTTCGGGCACGGTGGCCCCGGCAGCGCTTGGTGGCTGCTTCGGGGAACGGACCTCCTCTCGGAGGTCCGTCGGTCTCAGGCGCCCGTCAGGCGGCCTTGCGCTGGGCGCTGGCTTGAACCAGCTCGCACATCGCCTGCGTCACTTGGGCGGTCGTCGCCTTGCCGCCCAGATCGCCGGTGTGCAGCTTGGGGTTGGCCGTGACCTGCTCGATCGCGCTCATCACGCGCTTGGCTGCCTCGTTCTCGCCGAGGTGCTCGAGCAGCATCACGACCGACCAGAAGGTGCCGACCGGATTCGCGAGGCCCTTGCCCATGATGTCGAACGCCGAACCGTGGATCGGCTCGAACATCGACGGGTAGCGGTGCTCCGGATCGATGTTGCCGGTCGGCGCGATGCCGAGGCTGCCGGCGAGCGCGGCGGCCAGGTCGGAGAGGATGTCGGCGTGCAGGTTGGTCGCGACGATGGTGTCGAGCGTCGCCGGCTTGTTGATCATGCGCGCGGTCGATGCGTCGACCAGTTCCTTGTCCCAGGTCACGTCCGGGAACTCCTTCGAGACCTGCAGCGCGATCTCGTCCCACATCACCATCGCATGGCGCTGGGCGTTGCTCTTGGTGATGACGGTCAGAAGCTTGCGGGGGCGCGACTGGGCCAGCTTGAAGGCGAATCGCATGATGCGTTCGACGCCGGCGCGGGTCATCATCGACACGTCGGTGGCGGCCTCGATCGGGTGGCCCTGGTGGACGCGGCCGCCGACACCGGCGTACTCGCCTTCGGAGTTCTCGCGCACGATGACCCAGTTCAGGTCGTCCGGGCCGCAGCGCTTCAGCGGGCCGTCGATGCCGGGCAGGATGCGCGTCGGGCGCACGTTGGCGTACTGGTCGAAGCCCTGGCAGATCTTCAGGCGCAGGCCCCACAGCGTGATGTGGTCGGGGATGTGCGGGTCGCCGGCCGAGCCGAACAGGATCGCGTCCTTGTCGCGCAGCGCGTCGAGGCCGTCGTCCGGCATCATCACGCCGTGCTCGCGGTAGTAGTCGCCGCCCCAGTCGAAATTCTGGAACTCGAACTTGAAGTTGCTGCTGGTGGCGGCGAGCGCCTCCAGGACTTTCTGGCCCGCGGGAACGACTTCCTTGCCGATGCCGTCGCCAGGAATGGTTGCGATGCTGTAGGTCTTCATGCGATGTCTCCGTCTGTGGGGGATGCGGGTGGGGTGACGGGACTGTAGAAACTGGACGGCCGATCTTGACGGGGCTAAAGTGAATCCATCGTTAACCTGAAGTGAACAATCGATGGCTTCCACTGCGGCGGTGCAACCGGCCGATCTGGCCTTCTTCTCCGCGCTGGCGAGCGCCGGCAGCCTGAGCGCCGCAGCGCGCGAGTTGGGTGTGACAACGCCCGCGGTGAGCAAGCACCTGGCGCAGATGGAGTCGCGCCTCGGTGTCGCGCTCGTGATCCGCACGACGCGGCGCATGAGCCTCACGCCCGAAGGCGAGCTCTACCTCGCGAACGCGCGCCGCATCCTGGGCGAGATCGACGGCCTGAGTGAGTTGCTCGGCGCCGGCAAGGCAACGCCGAAGGGGCTGCTGCGCGTCAACGCGACGCTCGGCTTCGGCCGCAGCCATGTGGCGCCGCTGATCTCACGCTTCGTGCGCAAGTACCCGCAGGTCGAGGTTCAGCTGCAGCTGTCGGTGAACCCGCCGCCGTTGACCGAGGATTCATTCGATGTCTGCATCCGCTTCGGTGCGCCCCCCGATGCGCGCGTCATCGCGCGCTACCTCGCGCCGAACCGCCGGTTGCTCTGCGCGTCACCCGCGTACCTGGCCAAGCACGGCATCCCCAAGGTGCCGAACGATCTGACGCGGCACAACTGCATCGGCATCCGCCAGGGTGAAGAGGCCTACGGGCTGTGGCGGCTCGCCAGCGGACGCGGCCAGTCCGCGAAGTCCGAGAGTCTCAAGGTGCGCGGCAACCTGACGACCAACGACGGCGAGATCGCGGTCAACTGGGCGCTCGATGGGCACGGCATCCTGATGCGTGCCGAGTGGGACATCGAGCGCTACTTGCGCAACGGTCGCCTGGTGCACGTGCTGCCGCAGTACCGAACGCCAGACGCCGATATCCACGCGGTCTATCCGCAGCGGCATCAGCTCGCCGGGCGGGTGCGAGCATTCGTCGACTTCATGGCGTTGTCGTTCAGCCAGCAGACCGCGACGAGCAAGGCTTAGCACGGCCGCCCGCGTCCGCAAGGCCGGGTCGACGGATGCGCTGCAGCCTGAGCCGGTTCTTTGAGATCAGCCAGCGGCCGGTGGCGTCGTGACCACCTGGCCGTCCTTCACCGGCAGTGTCTGGCCGGGTTTGAAGGAGGTCTGCACCACGCCGTCCTTGCCGTCTAGGCGGTAGGTGACGTTGTAGCCGACCAGCTTCTGCGATTTCTCGTTCACGGTCTTGCAGCGGTGCTCGGTCTTCGTGACTACGTCCTTCTCCTGCATGTTCTTCTGCACCCGGTTGCCGGCGTAGCCCCCGGCGGCGGCGCCGGCGACGGTGGCCAGGGTCTTGCCCTTTCCGCCACCGACGGTGCTGCCCAGCAGGCCGCCCGCCAGTCCGCCGACCACGCTGCCGGCAATGCGGTGTTCATCCTTGACCGGCGCCTGATGCTGCACCTGGACGTCTTCGCATTTCTCGCGTGGCGTCACCACCGTCTCGAAGACCTCCTTCGATGCGACGACTTCGGCAAACGCCGGCTTGGTCATCGCCTTGTAGCCGGTGACGGCACCCGAGCCGAGCACCACCATGGCGATGCCACCGACTGCCATTCCCTTGATCATTGACTTGTCCATGCGTATGTCCTCTTTTCGATGGTGCCATTTTCACCGTCGAAACGACCCACCCAGGCCGCGCCAGCGCGATCTCGCCGATAACAAGCGTAACGAAGAGTCGTTTGCGCAATAGTTCGCGAACCTTCTGTAACCCGCAGACCCGGCCTCGGCGATCACCCCCGCGCCGCGGCCAGCGTCGCGTTCAGCGTCGCGCTCGGGCGCATCACGGCCTCGCACTTGTCGGCGTCGACCAGGTAGTAGCCGCCGATGTCGGCCGGCTTGCCCTGCACGGCCGCGAGCTCTTCGACGATCTTCTGCTCGTTGTCGGTCAGCGCCTTCGCGAGCGGCTTGAACTGCGCCTGCAAGGTCTTGTCGTCGCTCTGCGCGGCGAGTTCTTGCGCCCAGTACATCGCAAGGTAGAACTGGCTGCCGCGGTTGTCGAGTTGGCCGGTCTTCGGTGAAGGGTTCTTGTTGTTGTCGAGCAGCCTGCCGGTCGCGGCGTCGAGCGTCTTCGCGAGGATCTTGGCCTGCGCGTTGCCAGTCTTGATGCCGAGATCTTCGAGCGACACGGCCAGCGCCAGGAACTCGCCGAGCGAATCCCAGCGAAGGTGGTTCTCTTCGACCAGTTGCTGCACGTGCTTCGGCGCGGAGCCGCCGGCGCCGGTCTCGTACATGCCGCCGCCAGCCATCAGCGGCACGATCGACAGCATCTTCGCGCTGGTGCCGAGCTCCATGATCGGGAACAGGTCGGTCAGGTAGTCGCGCAGGATGTTGCCGGTGACCG
>JBDUAG010000368.1:0-4572 GCA_040004785.1 Burkholderiales bacterium
TCGGCCTCGGCGACCGGATCGACATCGCCGATCGCGTCGAGCTGGCTCAGCGAGTAGCTCATCGACGACGAGGCGCCGCCGGCATCGCGCGTGTCGATACGCTGACCACCGCTGGCGCCAAAGAACGAGTCCGGCTGCAGGCGGCTTTCCAGGAACGAGGTCTCGCCGCTGTCCTTCTTGGCGCGCTTGCTGAAACGGTAGGCACCGAAGCCACCCAACAAGGCAATCGCCAGCGCGCCGAGGCCGAGCGCCATCGGATTGTCGTCAAGCAGCGATCCGAGCATGCTCGGCTCTTCCGCCGGCACCGGAGCTGGCTTGGCGGCGCTCGCCGCGGGCTTGGCCGCGGCCACCACGGGCGCGGAGGTCGGGGCTGGCGCAGACGCAGCTGCGGTCACGGGGGCAGGTGCGGCGGCGGGCGCGGATGCCGACGGGGCTGGGGCAGACGTCGCGGTCGGCACCGGCACGGGAACAGGGATTGTGACGGGCGCTGGCGCGGGAGCCGGGGCTGGCGCAGGCGGCGGGGAAGCAACTGCCGGAGCGGGCGCAGGTGTCGGCGCGGGCGCCGGGGCCGGAGCGGGCGGCTTCGTCGGCGTCGCCGCAACCGCAGGAGCTGGTTTCGGCGCCGCGGCACTGGCCGCAGCACCGGAGAGCTTCTTCAGCTCGTCGACGTTCTTGGCGAGTTCTGCGACGCGCACGTCGTCGGCCTTCTTCGCCTTGTCCTTCGAAATCTGCTCTTCGGCGGCGTTGGCCTTGGGCGAGGCTGCGCCCTTGCTCAGCGTCAGCTTGTCGGGCGTGGCGCCGGAGGCCTGCTTGCTGTCGTTGACCTTGGCCTCGACCTTGCCGCTGGCCTGGCGCGCCGAGCCTTCGGTTCGGGCTGCCGGCACACCCGAGGCCAGGCGTTGACGGTAAGCACCGAAATCGGTGCTCTGCGCCTGGATCACCTGGCGTGCCTCGGCGGGCGTCGCGGCCTTGGCCGCGTCGGCACTGGGCACCGCCAGCACCACGCCGGACTTGAGGCGATTCATGTTGTTGTCCATGAACGCCTGCGGATTGCCGCGGTACAGCGACACCAGCATCTGGTCGAGAGACACCCCCGGGCGCAGCGTGCGCGAAGCGATGCGCGACAGCGAATCGCCTGCCTTCACCTTGTATTCGTCTGCGCCGGCGGCAGCCGGACGCGGTTCGCGCGGCGCGGCGGGCTCGGCGGCAGCCCGCACAGGAGCGGCCGACGGGGCAGGCGACAACGCCGGCGCCGGCGGAGCGGCAGCACGTCGTTCGGCCGGACGCACCGGCGCCATCGGCGCGGGGACCGGTGTGGCAGCGGACATCGTCGGTGCGGTGGCCGGCGCGGGCGCCGGGGCGGCGCGCGCGGCGGCCGGCGGATCGAACAGCAAGGTGTACTCGCGCACCATCTTGCCGGTGGCCCAATTGAGCTCGAGGATCACATCGACGAATGGCTCCTGCACACCGCGATCGCTGGTGAGCCTGAGGTACGGCCGGCCATCGGCGCGGCGCAGCAGTTCGGCCTGCGTGCCCGGCAGCACCGGGTTGTAATCGACACCTGCGGCACGGTAGGCCTCCGGCGTGGCGATGCGCACACGCAGGTTGGCGGCCTCTTCGGGCGTGACGCTGGTCACGTCGATCTCGGCACGCAAGGTTTCACCCAAGGCGGATTGCACCTGCAGCCTGCCGAGGCCCAGTGACCAAGCGGCCGGCGCGGCCAGGACCAGCGCGGCAGCAGCCACCCCCGTCAGGGCGAAGCGCCCCGAGAACGTCGATTTTCTTTTCAAGGCGTCTCCCAGATAGACGGAGCGGGGGCCGAAACGCGCCCGCCCATACCAACAACGTCATTGTCGCAATTTACGGCGCGCGCCACCTGTTTCTTTGGCGCGAAGCTGGAAAACACAATAGCATCAATGAGATAAGCCGACAAGCTCATGCAATGGCTGACATTGCGCATAAGACTCTTCCGCGGTCTATGACCGGTGTGCCGTTGCAACGCGACAACAGGCGTCGCATTTCAAACCCATCCTCACGCATCGATCACGATGCGCAGCATGCGACGCAGCGGCTCGGCGGCGCCCCACAACAGCTGATCGCCGATCGTGAACGCACCCAGGTACTGCGGGCCCATCGCCAATTTGCGGACCCGGCCGACCGGGATCGTCATCGTGCCGGTCACCGCCACCGGTGTCAGGTCGCGCAGCGTCGCTTCCTTGTTGTTCGGCACGAACTTGACCCAAGCGTTGTCGTTGGCAATCAGCGATTCGACATCTGCCAGCGGCACGTCCTTCTTCAGCTTGAACATCAGCGCCTGACTGTGGCAGCGCATCGCTCCGACACGCACACAAAAGCCGTCCACCGGCGTGGCCGCGGTGCCGAAGCCCGCGCCCTGACCGAGGATCTTGTTGGTCTCGGCCCCACCCTTCCATTCCTCCTTGCTCATGCCATCGCCGAGATCCTTGTCGATCCACGGGATCAGGCTGCCGCCCAGCGGCACGCCGAAGTTCTCGACCTCGGCCGCACCCAGCGAGCGTTGCTTGTCAGCCAGCAGCCGATCGATCTCCAGGATCGCACTCTTCGGATCGTCCAGCAGATGACGCACCGACGCGTTCAGCGTGCCGTACTGCGTCAACAACTCGCGCATGTGCGCCGCGCCGCCACCCGACGCCGCCTGGTAGGTCATCGTGCTCATCCACTCGACCAGCCCGGCCTTGTAGAGCGCGCCGACGCCCATCAACATGCAGCTGACGGTGCAGTTGCCGCCGATCCAGTTGCGGCCGCCCTTGGCGAGCGCGTCCTTGATCACCGGCATGTTGACCGGGTCGAGCACGATGACAGCGTCATCCTTCATGCGCAGGGTCGAGGCGGCGTCGATCCAGTGGCCGTTCCAGCCGGCGGCGCGCAACCGCGGGAAGACGTCGCTGGTGTAATCGCCGCCTTGCGCGGTGATGATGATCTCGCAGCGCTTCAGCGCCTCGATGTCGTAGGCATCCTGCAGCTTGGTTTCGTTCTTCGCCATGGTCGGCGCTGCGCCGCCGGCGTTGCTGGTGCTGAAGAACAGCGGCTCGATGTGGTCGAAGTCGCCCTCGGCCTGCATGCGGTCCATCAGCACGGAGCCGACCATGCCGCGCCATCCAACCAATCCCGTGAGTCTCATCATCTGCCCTTTCAGTAAGTTGTCGAAACCTCTTGCTGCCCCGGCTCGTTCGCCAGGGATCGGGGCGAGACGAACCGGAGCTTGCTAGCTCTTCTTGATCGCGGTGGTGCCGGAGGTGAGCGCCGCCACGACGGCGTCGCCCATCTCGATCGTGCCGACCTTGGTCGTGCCCTCGGACCAGATGTCGGCCGTGCGCAGGCCCGAGGCGAGCACATGCCGCACCGCCGACTCGATGCGGTCGGCGGCGGCGGTCTGGTGAAGTGAGAAGCGAAGCATCATGGCGGCAGACAGGATTGTAGCCAGCGGATTCGCCATGTTCTTGCCGGCGATGTCGGGCGCGCTGCCGTGGCTCGGCTCGTACAGCCCCTTGCCCGATGCATTGAGCGACGCCGAGGGCAGCATGCCGATCGAGCCGGTGAGCATCGCGGCTTCGTCCGACAGGATGTCGCCGAACATGTTGCCGGTGACGATCACATCGAACTTTTTGGGTGCCTTGACGAGTTGCATCGCCGCGTTGTCGACGTACATATGGTCGAGCGCCACGTCTGGATATTCGGCGTGGATCTCGGTGACGATGTCCTTCCAGAACTGGAAGGTCTCGAGCACGTTGGCCTTGTCCACGCTCGTGAGCCGCTTGCTTCGCTTGCGAGCCGCCTGGAAGGCCACATGCGCGATGCGCTCGATCTCGGGGCGCGAGTAGCGCATCGTGTCGAACGCCTCGGGCGCTCCCTTGAACGCGCCATCGGGTGATTCGCGGCGGCCGCGCGGCTGGCCAAAGTAGATGTCGCCGGTGAGCTCGCGGATGATCAGGATGTCCAGCCCGGCGATCAGCTCGGGCTTGAGGCTCGACGCGCCGACCAGTGGCGCATGGCAAATCGCTGGTCGCAGATTGGCAAACAGGCCCAGGGCCTTGCGCAGCCCCAGAATCGCCTGCTCCGGGCGCAACGAACGCTCGAGTTTGTCGTACTTCCAGTCCCCGACCGCGCCAAACAGGATGGCGTCCGACTGCCTGGCCAGCGCCAGTGTGGATTCGGGCAACGGATGGCCGTGCGCCTCGTAGGCGGCCCCACCGACCAGCGCAGTTTCGGTTTCGAACTTCAGTTCCAGCGCGCCGAGAACCTTCATTGCTTCTGGGACGATTTCGGTGCCAATGCCGTCGCCCGGGAGTACTGCTATTTTCATTTTTCGGTTCGTGGTGGGTTCATGCACAAGGGCGTACAGATGCGTGTTTCAGGGTCAGCGCATCTGGCGGTTCCAGATCTCCGCCTGGCTCTGAGTCTGGGCCTGCGCCTGGAACACGGAGTCACTTTTGGCCAATTCTGCGCAAAGGTAACTGCCTTGAGTAGGTGTGCCGATAGCCCCGATGCACAACTGTCGAAGCGACTGGGCCGACGGCGCATGCGCCATGAGCA
>JBDUAG010000369.1:0-4548 GCA_040004785.1 Burkholderiales bacterium
TCTTCAACGACCGCGACGTCGCCGCCGCCCGAGCGCGTCTCGAGAAGGTCGTCCCGAAGCAAAAGTATTCGCGGGTCGAGTTCCTTCAAATGATCACAGTGGATGTCCTCGCTGCGCTCGATCGCGGGGTCGAGCTAGGTCAGATCGAGCCCGAACTCAAGAAGCTCAACATCGAAATTCCGGCGTCGTTCATCGCGAAGGCGCGCTCTATGCGGAAGGCGCGCGCTCTGGGGCCGAAGCGCGCTGACGCTTCCTAGTCACGGCTCGCGCCGGCTCACCGCTAGTGGTCTACCGGAGCGCGTCTAGTCACGATGGCCCCGCGCTTTCGCCACGACGGTCCGGCCCGTCACCAAGATGTGCGACGAGCACGGCGCGATGGCCCGACCAAGGGCCGGCACAACCTCGGCCTTCTTTCGATTCGCTAGCTGGTTCGGAGTTGATCTCTCGGAGTCACTGCACATGCTCGAGGGCGAACGCCGCAAAAGCACGTCCGGTCAGCGAGCTTCGCCTGCGGTAGACCCAGCGCCTCCCAGCGCGAGCAATGCGCCGAATGAGACTACGCCGAGCCCGGCCGAGATCCACAGCGCACCCGTTCCCTAAGCCTGGAGCCAACGCCCGAACAGCCACGGCGCCAAGGCCTGCAGCATGCGCGCCGGCACCATCAGCACACCCTGGCGTCGACCGTAGCCTTGGCTGCCGAAGATCATCAGCGGCAGCTCCCGATCGCAATCGTAAGGATGCCGTTGCCGGCGCCGTGCATCACCACAAACACCGCCGCCGCCGGCACACCGAGCCGTGCCAACGCGATGGCGCCCAGCGGGTGCATCAGCGATGCCAGGCGCGCCGACAAGAGCCATGCTGCTGGCGCAGCAACCCGAACTCGAGCAGCCGTCCGGCTACCTGTGCTGGCCCGCCTAGCGCGCCCAATGCCACCGTGGCCGTCAACGACGCACCGGCGGCCATCAACAGGCGCGGCAGATGCGCCGCCATCGCAGTGCTGACGAACCAGCTGATCGCTAACACCGTCGCCAACAGCACCGCGGCCCGACGCCGATAGGCGGGCGTGCTCGGCACCAACGTGGCATCGCGGTCGGCACTCGACGGCTCGGCACCGGGTCGGGGCAGCGACCCATTCGGTGGCATTGCGACCAGCAAGTGCGGCCCGGCCCACGCGATGCACGCACCGCGCCAACCGAACCGCGTCTAGAGCCGTAAACGGCCAGCCGATCGTGCTCGCAAAGCCCGCGAACAGCGTCACGCCGGTGATCGCGCCGGGCGCGTCCTGGCCATACATGCGGACCAAGGTCGCAAACGCCGCCTCGTATAACCCGCTGCCCATGGCCACGCCCATGACCAGCCAGGCGACGACCATTCCGGGGGCCCTTGCGCGCGGCTGAGCAGCAACCGCCCCAATGCAAACGCCAGGTTCGCGCCCGTCAGCACCGGACGCCCGCCCCAGCGATCGATCATGCCTCCGGCAACGGGGCCGAGTGCTGCCGAGGCCAGCAGTGCGCCCGAGAAGCCGGCGAAGATCGTCGACGGCCCGTGCCCAGATCGCGCGCCATCGGTGTGGCCAACATCGCAGACAGGTAGTACGAGGATGCCCAGGCCAGCGTTCGTGCGATGCCGAGCGCCGTCACCGCACGTGCGCCGCCGCTGATCGTCACCGGGTGGCCGCCAAGTCCAGCGCCATGAACGCGGCGGTTGCCGGGCACGCGTCCTGGAACTCGGCCGACGCCTGTACCGCCGCGGGTGCGTCGTGCCGAGAAACCGGCACGAACCTGCGACGTGCGAAATAGCGGGCCGCGGTCTTCGTCAGCACGTAGAGCGGGCCCAGCCGGTGACGCTGGGCATCGGCGAGGACGCCGTTGACCATTGCGGCCCCCAAGCCGCCGTTCTGCGCCACCGGTGCGACCGCCACCGACCGCAGCAGCCCGACATCGCCATAGACCTCGATCCCCGCGGTGCCGAGGATGGCACCCGCGCTCGAGCACGAGGTACTCGTCCAGGTGCTGCCGCGCGCCCTCGCGTGGAAGCCGGTTCGTCTGCAGCAGCGCCTCGATCTGCGGCCAGTCGTGCGCGTTCGCGGGTCTGAGCATCGGCATGGATCCACTCCAGGAGTTCATGCACCGCGACAGCCGCACCGGCGCCGAGCAGTCCGGCCGCCACGAGCGCCAATGCGCTCGCCGGCGCGATGCCGGCAAAGCTGTGGCTGAACATCCGCCCGAACACCGCGACCGGCTTCGCAATCGAGGTCGACGCGGCGAACGAGTACGCCGCACCGATGTACCCTCCAATCGCCGAAAAGCTGGCACCAGACTGGCACCAACGAAAAAGCCGGCACGAGGCCGGCTTCTTTCGATTCGCTAATCTAACAGTCAAGCAGGCATTTTGGGAATGCATCGCGCTGGGCTGTAGAGCGAGGATGCAGCGCAGGCCTGCGGCGTTTCTCAGCGAGTAGGTACGCGCTGGTTCCGCGAAGCGGGCGGGACGCCTCCAATTCCCCTGGCGCCCCCTTCAGCGCGTTACCTATCGTTGGTTGAACGCGAAGAGATCGCTCTGTTGCGAGCTCAGCAGCACGGAGTGCGGGAGATTGCCCGACAACTCGGGCGCTCGCCATCGACCATCTCACGCGAATTGCGCCGTAACGCGGCAACCCGGGCGGCACACTGCAGTATCGGGCCACGGTCGCGTAGTGGAAGGCCGAGAGGGCGGCCGAGCGACGCAAGGCGGCCAAGCTTGCGCAGAACAAGCGGCTGCGAGCCTATGTACAAGAGTCAGGGCGGCTGCAAACGGGGCGTGGTCGTCCCATGAGCCACGTTGCCCGCAGCCATCGCCCGCAGCTCGGCATCGAGCCGGCGGAAGAATACGCGTTCGGCCGATCGAACTATGACACCAGTGACCCGCGAGACAACTTCTCTTTCGACGAGCCATTGATACATGCCCCCGATCCGATCAAACCCGTCTGCGTCGAGGGTTTCGATGGTTAGGCCAAGGGCTGCGGCGCGCCCGTCCATGATGTCCTGCAAGCGCAATATGGGTCGCGCCAAGCGCGACTCGTCCGCGTCTGGCACCTCGATTTGACGCAAATCGCAGGCAAGCCGTTGAAGCTGTTCTGTTGTCATTTCTGAAGGGAGCGCACTTTCCCAGTCGCTTGACGCCGACTCGCCGCGCGCTTGGACCGTTCGCTCAGAAGGCAGGCCGAACTTCATTTTTCGGACGGCCGAGGATTCTTCAGTGCGAGCGGCCGCCCGAGGCCGAGATGCAATGCTCCAAGTACCGGACGTGCGCTTTCATATCCGCCGCACGCGAAGAGCGGATCGTCGCCACGTCGATCCGGCCTTGGCGCTTGCTGCGGTAGGCAGGCATTGCCGGATGAACGACGACGTCGTAGAGCTCGTTCGCGTCGAGAAGGGCCCTGACGGCGGCGGGGTAGCGGACCAAGATCTCGGCCAACCGCGCGTGCTCCACGGCAGCGTAGGCGGCGGGCGACAGAGTTGCACACAGGCCTTCCAAGATCTCTTGACGAATCTCTTCTCGGAACTTGCGTTCGAGGCGACCCATGTGCAGGAAGCCGGTCCGGTATGCAGTCTCACGATCGATCGCGCCATCGGAAGGCATACCGCCTCGCACCTTGAAGATCATGTGCAGGCGGAAGCTTTGCTCACCACTGCTTTCCGCCTGATCGCTGGCCATCAGAAACGCCGCGTTCGCACTGGTACCGTAAGCGGCAGTGATGAAGGCGGAGTCATCCGGGGCGTTGCGAACCGGAACGCCGTGATCCCCGAAGTGGAGATGGAGCGGTTGCCGATTGACGAGGGCGAAGCAGCCCAACTGGATGGCGCCGCGCTCTTTCTGTCGGAAGTGCAAGGTGGTCATTGAAGGTCTCGTTCGTGGTTTTACAGAGGAGCCGCGGCGTTGGAACGTCGTGGCTCAAGACAGCCATTCCGATCTCTTGATCAACGATCTTTAAGAGTGGCCCGCATTCCAGAAAGCCGGGTCCAAGCGCCTTCATTTGCCTTGGGGCGTCGCGCATACATGACGTTTTGTTTGCCAACGTTTTTTACTGGACGACCATACGACTCTCATGTACACCAATGACTTTCATTGAGTTACGTATAGTGATCATATAGTACATCAAAGCATGTGGAGAGATTTTTTGATTGCCTGGATGCTTCCTTCTATGAAGAAGGCGCCCAAAGCACTCGACGCGCGAGCCGTTTTTGCCCGAAACTTGCGCATGGCCCGCCGGCTCCGAGACCTTTCACAGGAGAGTCTCGGCCTGGAATCGGGATTGAGCCGGGCCTACGTAAGTAGCGTCGAAGGCGGAGCACGGAACATCTCGATTGACAACATGGGCTTGCTGGCGAGTGCCCTGCAAGTACCGCTCCGTGATCTAGTGGATCCGGACAAGTTCACCGGTTTGGATTTCTACTGAGCCAGCCACCTATCACTAGCAGGTGCGCCCGAAGACAGGTTGCAGTGCAGTGACACGATTCCGATAGCCGGCACCACGTCTTGAATGCTTTCACGCTGAGCGCCCGCAAA
>JBDUAG010000370.1:0-4547 GCA_040004785.1 Burkholderiales bacterium
ATCTTGATCGCCTCCTGCGACGCGACCGGGCCCATCGCGATCTGCTGCGTGGCCGTCTTCGCGTCTTCCATCACCGGGTTGCCTTTGTCGTCCTTCAGCGGCTGGCCGTCCGGGCCGTTCTTCGGGTTCTGATAGGCATTGACTTCCAGCGTCGTCACGTCCTTGTAGGCGTCGAAGTTCTGGATCACGCCCTGCCCGACCAGGAACACCGCGAACACCAGTGACAGCGGCAGCAGCACGTACAGCGTGACGCGCATCAGGTCGACCCAGACGTTGCCGATCACGCCCGACGAGCGCGCGACGAAGCCGCGGATGAGCGCGTAGACGACGGCGATGCCGGTCGCGGCGGAGAAGAAGTTCTGCACCGTCAGCCCGACCATCTGCGTCAGATAGCTCATCGTCGACTCGCCACCGTAGCCCTGCCAGTTCGTGTTGGTGACGAAGCTGAACGCGGTGTTGAACGACGAGTCGGGACTGACCGCGGCCATGGCTTGCGGATTGAGCGGCAGCACGCCCTGCAGGCGTTGCAGCGCATAGACGACCAGCACGCCGAGCACGTTGAAGGCGAGCACGCCAAGCGCGTAGTCCTTCCAGCCCATGCTGGTGCCGGCATCGACACCGGCGAACCGGTACAGACCGTTCTCGATGGCGCGAATCGGTGTCAGCCAGCGAGGCAGGCGGCCATCGGCCACCGCAGCGAGCCAGCGGCCCATCGGCCAGGCCAGCGCCGCGAGCACAAGCAGGAAGACGACGAGTTGAATCCAGGCTTGGGAGCTCATCAGAACTCCTCGGCGTTGAACAACGCGTAGACCAGGTAAGCGAGCAGGCCGGTCGAGGCCGCGCCGCTGAGCCAGTAGAGCCAGCTCATTTGCGCACTCCCAGCTTGTGGCACGCAATCACGAGGCCGACCATGGCCATGGCCATCACGGCGGCCGCCCCCAGATACAGAAAGTCCATACATCCCTCACAAGGCGTTCTTCAAGCCTTGAATGGTGGGGATCGCCGCGTCAAATCGGCATAGAGACTCGGGAGGGCGGTATCAAGAAAGCATCAAGACGCCGCGAGCGACGCGGTCAGTGCGCGGCTTCCTTGGCGTGGTTGATCGTGTACTTCGGGATCTCGATCACCACGTCCTGAGTGGACAGGATCGCCTGGCACGACAGGCGCGAGTTCGGCTCCAGACCCCAGGCCCGGTCGAGCAGGTCTTCTTCGCTCTCGTCGATCTCGCCGAGCGACGCGAAGCCCTCGCGCACGATCACATGGCAGGTCGTGCAGGCGCAGCTGAGCTCGCAGGCGTGCTCGATCTCGATGTGGTTGTCGAGCAGCGCCTCGCAGACGGAGGTGCCACTCGGCGCTTCGATCTGTTTGCCCTCGGGGCAGTATTCGGCGTGCGGCAGGATTCTGATGATCGGCATGGTCAGACTTGGTCCACGCGCTTGCCCGAAAGGGCTTCGCGGATGCTGCGGTTCATGCGCTCGGCCGCGAATGCTTCGGTGCCTTCGGCAAGCGCCTCGACGGCGGCGGTGATGGTGTGGTGGTCGGTGGACTCGCGACTCGCCTGCAGGGCTGTCAGCAATGCCTCGACCGCGTCGCGCTGCGCGGTGCTCAGCAGATCGCCATCGGCCGCCAGCGCAGAGCGTGTCGCCAAGGTCATGCGCTCGGCCTCGACGCGCGCCTCGCGCAGGCTGCGTTCGGCCATGTCGGCCTCGGCGGTGTTGAAGCTCTCGCTGAGCATGCGTGCGATCTCGTCGTCGGCCAGACCGTAGCTGGGTTTCACAGTGATCGTCGCTTCGACGCCCGAGGTCTCCTCGCGCGCGGTCACGTCCAACAGGCCATCGGCATCGACCTGAAAACTGACGCGCACCCGCGCCGCGCCGGCCACCATCGGCGGGATGCCGCGCAGCTCGAAGCGTGCGAGCGAGCGGCAGTCGCTGACGACCTCGCGTTCGCCCTGCACGACGTGGATCGCGATGGCGGTCTGGCCGTCCTTGAAGGTGGTGAAATCCTGCGCGCGCGCGGTCGGGATCGTGCTGTTGCGCGGAATGATGCGCTCGACCAGCCCGCCCATCGTCTCGAGCCCGAGCGAGAGCGCGATCACGTCGAGCAGCAGCAATTCGCCGGCACCGGCGTTCCCGGCCAGCGCGTTCGCCTGGATCGCCGCGCCGAGCGCGACGACCTCGTCGGGGTTCAGATTCGTCAGCGGCGTCTGGCCGAAAAACTCGCCGACCGCCGCCTGCACCATCGGCATGCGCGTCGAGCCGCCGACCATCACCACGCCTTGGACCTCGGCCTTGTCGGTTTTCGCGTCGCGCAGGACCTTGCGCACCGCCGCGATGGTGCTTTGCACGAGGCGGCGCGTCAACATCGTGAACTGCTCGCGCGTGACGGCGATCGAGAGCTCGCCGGCGTCGAGCGGGCAGGCAAGCGTCGCATGGTCGGCGCTCGAGAGCTTCTCTTTCGTGGCACGGGCCGCGACGAGCACGGCGCGCTTGTCCTGCGGCGTGCTCGCCTCCAGCCCGGCTTGCAGCAAGGCCCATTCGGCCAGTGCGGCATCGAAGTCGTCGCCGCCCAAGGCCGAATCACCGCCGGTCGAGACGACCTCGAACACGCCTTCGCTCAGGCGCAGCAGCGAGATGTCGAAGGTGCCGCCGCCCAGGTCGTAGACGGCGTACAGGCCTTCGGCGCCGTTCTCCAGCCCATAGGCAATCGCGGCCGCGGTGGGCTCGCTGATCAGCCGCAGCACGTTAAGGCCGGCGATTTGCGCGGCGTCCTTCGTGGCTTGGCGCTGCGCATCGTCGAAGTACGCGGGCACGGTGACGACGGCGCCGAAGATGTCGTCGGCAAAGGTGTCTTCGGCACGAAAGCGCAAGGTCGCGAGGATCTCGGCTGACACCTCGACAGGCGACTTCACCCCACCGACCGTGCGGATCTGAACCATGCCCGGCGCATCGACGAAGTCGTAGGGCAGCTTGTCGCGCCCGTCGATGTCGGCCAGGCCGCGGCCCATGAAGCGCTTGACCGAGACGATGGTGTTGCGCGGGTCGGTCGCGGCCTCGGCCAGCGCGGCCGCGCCGATCTGGCGTTGGTTGTCCGCAACGTAGCGCACGGCCGACGGCAGGATCACGCGACCCGCGTCATCGGGCAGGCATTCGGCGACGCCATTGCGCACCGCCGCGACGAGCGAATGCGTGGTGCCGAGGTCGATGCCGACGGCGATGCGGCGCTGGTGCGGATCGGGTGCGCCGCCGGGTTCGGAGATTTGCAGGAGAGCCATGTCAGGTCCGCCGGGTCGTCCCAAGGATCTGACGCGCCCCCTTGGGGGGCAGCGAACGAAGTGAGCGTGGGGGTTTCATTCGGCTATTGTCCCAGCGCTTCGAGCCGGGCATCGATGTCATGGGCAAAGCGTTCGACGAACATGAGGGCTCTGACTTGCTGCGCCGCGCCGATGAAGTCGCAGTTGCGGTCGAGCGTCGCCTCGAGTTGCGTCAACGCTGCACGGCGTTGGTCGGTGACCTGCTGCAGCAGCGTATCGACATCGTCCACCGTGCGCGCCGCGTCAAGCGACTCGCGCCATTCCATCTGCTGCATCAGGAACACCGTCGGCATCGCGGTGTTGTTGTCGGCTTCGATCGGCGCGCCGTTCAGCTCGCAGAGGTAGGCCGCGCGCTTGAGCGGATCCTTGAGCCGCTGATAGGCCTCGTTGACACGCACCGCCCATTGCATCGCGATACGCTGCGCCGCGCCGCCTTCGGCCGCGAAGCGATCGGGGTGAACCTCGGCCTGCAACGCACGCCAGCGCGCATCGAGCGCGGCACGATCCTGCGAGAAACGCGGTGAGGTGTCGAAGAGTTCGAAATCGGTGCTGGCGAGATCGAGTCGCATCACACCCGGAACGATTCGCCGCAACCGCAGCGGTCTTTCTCGCGCGGGTTGTGGAACTTGAAGCCCTCGTTCAGGCCTTCGCGCACGAAATCGAGCTCGGTGCCGTCGATGTAGGGCAGGCTCTTCGGATCGACGATGACCTTCACGCCGTGGCCTTCGAACACCGTGTCTTCGGGCGCGTATTCGTCGGCGTACTCAAGTTTGTAGGCCAGGCCCGAGCAACCGGTCGTCTTCACGCCCAGACGCACGCCCACGCCCTTGCCGCGCTTGGTCATGTAGCGCGTCACATGACGCGCTGCGGCTTCGGTCAAGGTCACAGCCATGAAATCACGCCGCCTTCTGGATCGCTGGAGCCGACGACGATGTCTTGGCCTTGTAGTCGTTCACCGCCGCCTTGATCGCATCTTCCGCGAGAATGGAGCAGTGAATCTTCACCGGCGGCAGCGCCAGCTCTTCGGCGATATGGGTGTTCTTGATCGTCAGCGCCTCGTCGAGCGACTTGCCCTTGACCCATTCGGTCACCAGCGAGCTCGACGCGATCGCCGAGCCACAGCCATAGGTCTTGAACTTGGCGTCCTCGATCAGACCGGTGACCGGGTTCACCTTGATCTGCAGCTTCATCACGTCGCCGCAGGCCGGCGCGCCGACCATGCCGGTGCCGACCG
>JBDUAG010000371.1:0-4538 GCA_040004785.1 Burkholderiales bacterium
AGGCCCATGCCGCGATCCGCGCCGGCATGGAGATCGCCGATTCGCTGGTCGGCAACGCGGTGGTCTGCGTCGGTGTCGGCCTGGGTTCGCACGAAAGCGCAGCGCTGGTGCTCTCGCGCCTGTCGGGCGCGAATCTCTCCGACCTGCTGATCGCCGGGCCGGACATGGAGGAGGCCAAGCTCGGCCACCTGCTCGCGGTGCTGCAGAGCGCGCAAGCACGCCACCAGGACGTGACCGACCCGGTCGAGGTGCTGGCCGCGTTCGGCGGTTTCGAGATGGCGATGATGGTCGGCGTGATGCTGGTCGCCGGCAGCAAGCGCCACCTGATCGTGATCGACGGCATGCCCGCCTGCGCCGCCCTGATGGTGGCTGCGCGCATCGCGCCGGCCGTCACGGACTACTGCGTGTACTGCCGCAGCCACAGTCATCAGGGGCTGGATCAGGCGCTGGCGCTGTTCCATGCCTCTGCGTTGCTCGAACTGGGCATGGAGAGCACCGACGGCACCGGCGCGACGCTGGCCTGGCCTCTGGTGCGCAGTGCCGCGGCCTTGCTGACGGAAGTCGCCGAAGGCGAGGAGCCGGGCCCGACCCACCCGATGCCGATCGCCACGAGTTCGGAGCCGGCCACGCCGCTGTGACGGGCAGCGCGCCAGCGGCCGCGGCTACTGGGTCGGCGGTGAGGCGCCTTCCGGCCGCGTCGGGACGCCCGCACCGGGCGCCGGCGCTGGTTGCGGCGGCAGCATGGGCTGAGGCATCAGCTGCGGCTGGATCGGCGGCGGGGAGGCGGTGACCGTCGGCACCGGGATCCCAGCGCCACCGGAACCACCCGCAGGCAGCTTTCCAGTCGCAGCGGCCACTGCGGGCGGCAGTTCGAGCGTGATCGCCGGGGCGCCCTTGCCCACGCCGATCGAGGCCGTGCGCAAGCTGACCGATTGCAACACCAGGTCGCCGTCGAGCGGCGCACCCACGGTGTAGGCCTTGGGCATCTTGCCGTCGACCGCGATCAGCGCCACGCCATGCGTGGCGACCGCCCCGGACGAGCTCTTCGGTGCCATGATGCCGAGCAGGCGAAAGCGCGAATTCACATCGGCGAGCGGCAACGTCGCGCTGGTGGCGACCGACGCCGCACCGAGCAGGCGCGTCAGGTCGCCGCGCACCGCGCTCGCGTCGCCGACCGGTACGACGTAAGCCGGCGCCGCCGGCGCGCGCGCCATCAGGCGCAGGCCCCAGAACACCACGGTGGCGGCGACCAGGGCCCAGATCACGAACGCTGACAGTCTTGCGAGCATGATTGATTATGATTCAACGAGAACAGATGACCAGCCAGCGCGCTGGCAGGAACACGACATGACCTTGGCAACACACTCCACCGCGGCCCGCGGCAGGCGCTGCTCTCGCGGCTTCACCCTGATCGAATTGATGGTCGTGCTCGTCATCATCGGCGTGCTGGCGGCCCTGATCGTCCCGAACGTGCTCGACCGCCTCGGTCAGTCGCGCGTCACGGCGGCGCGCACGGACGTGGCCAGCCTGATGGGTCAGCTCAAACTTTACAAGCTCGACAACGGCCAGTTCCCAACCTCCGAGCAGGGTCTGCAGGCGCTGGCCTCGAAGCCGACGACAGGCCCGATCCCGCCCAACTGGAAGCCCTACGTCGACAAGCTGCCGGCCGATCCGTGGGGTCATGCCTACCAGTACGCGAACCCCGGGCTGAAGGGCGCCGTGGATGTCTACAGCTTCGGTGCCGACGGCGTTGTCGGCGGCGAAGGCGACAACGCGGACATCGGCAACTGGCAGTGAACACTGGCGCCCCGTGAAGACGAGCACACGCGGCTTCACGCTGATCGAACTGATGGCCGTGATCGCGGTGATCGCGATCGCCAGCGCCGTCGCCAGCCTCGCGCTGCGCGACCCGGCCGCGACCCGACTAGAGCACGAAGCCGCGCGCCTGGTGGCGCTGCTGGAAGCGGCGCGCACCGAGGCGCGCGGCGCCGGGCTGAGCGCGAGCTGGCAGCCGGTCGCCGGCGAAAACGGCGCGTCGAGCTTCCGCTTCGTCGGCCTGCCGCCGTCGGACGAAGCCCCCACGCAGTGGCTCACCAGTGGCGTCACGGCCGACATCCCCGGCGCCCGCGCCGTGCTGCTTGGACCCGAGCCGCTGATCGGCGCGCAGCGCATCGTGCTGCATCTGGACGAGCAGACGCTCTCGCTCTCGACCGACGGCCTCGGGCCGTTCGTCGTCGATGCCGGCACGCCCGCGCCATGAGGCAAGGCCAGCGCGGCTTCACGCTGATCGAGGTGCTGGTGGCGCTGACGATCGTCGCCATCACGCTCGGTGCCGGCATCAAGGCCGCGGGCGCGCTGACCAACAACACGCAGCGGCTGGCCGACGTCAGCGCGGCCCAATGGTGCGCCGACAACCAGCTCACCGGGCTGCGCCTGAGCGGCCTCACGCCACCGATCGGCGACTCCGACTTCGGCTGCGCCCAGCTCGGCCTGGCCTATCGCGGCAAACTCGCGGTGCGGCCGACGCCGAACCCGCTGTTCCTCAACGTCGATGCCGCGATCGCCGACTCGACCGGCGCGCCGATCCTCAACCTGACGACGGTGCTGCGCAAATGAAGGTGCGGGGCTTCACCTTGGTCGAAGTGCTGGTCGCGATGGTCATCATGGCGATCATGGCCGTGATGGCGTGGCAGGGCGTGGACGGCATCGTGCGCACCCGCAACGCCAGTCAGCAGCGGCTCGAGACCACGCTGCGCCTGAACACCGTGATCGCGCAGTGGGACCAGGACCTGGCGTCGCTCCAGCCCGCCGGCGGCGTCAAGAAACAGATCGAGTGCACGGGTTCGACCGTGCGCCTCACGCGGCGCACGCCGGACGGCATGCAGGTCGTTGTTTGGACCCTGCGACCGGCCGCCGATAGCACATTCACTTGGGAGCGCTGGGCCGGGCCCGCCGTCACCACCAGTGGCGCGCTCAACGACAGCTGGCTGCGCAGTCAACAGTTGCAGGGCAATGAGCCCGGCAGTCTGCGCACGCTGACCGGGCTGAGTGGTCGGCAGGTGTATTTTTACCGTGGCAATACGTGGTCGAATTGCCAGTCGGAGAATGACGAGGTGCCCGACGGCGTGCGCATGGTGCTGAGCTTCGCGCCCGGCAGCGGCGTGAACGGCGACCTGACCCGCGACACGCTGATCAAGCGCTGACCCCCGATGCGCGCTCGCCAATCGTCATCATCACGGCAGCGCGGCGCCGCGTTGCTCACTGCGATGATCATCGTCACACTGGTCGCGACGCTCTCGGCCGCGATGGTCTGGCAGCAGTGGCGCGCGGTGCAGGTCGAGACCGCGGAGCGCGCCCGCGCGCAGGCAGCCTGGATCCTCTCCGGCGCGCTCGACTTCGCCAAGCTGATCCTGCGCGAAGATTTGCGCGCCCGCCCCAACTACACCGCGCTGACCGAGCCGTGGGCCACGCCTCTGGCCGAGTCGCGCCTCTCGACCTTTCTCGCGGTGGACAAGGCCAACGCCGACGACGGCCCGGAAGCTTTCCTGTCGGGCAACATCACCGACGCGCAGGCGCGCTTCAACCTGAACAACCTGATCGATCCGGACAAGCTGGTGCGCGAGGAAGCGCTCGCCGCGCTGGGGCGACTGTGCCAGACCGCGAGCATCGAGACCGGCATCGCCTCGCGCATCGCCACCGGGCTGCAGGAGGCCAACGCGCCGAGTACGGCGGCCGGCCCGCTGAAGCCCGCCAGCGTCGCCCAACTTACCTGGCTTGGCGTGGATGGCGCGTCGCTGCAGGCGCTGGCCCCCTACGTGGTGCTGCTGCCGGGGACGCAGGGGGTCAATGTCAACACCGCGTCGGCGGAGACGCTCGCCGCGGTGATCAAGGGCTTGGACACAGGCACCGCCGCACGCCTGGTGGAGCAGCGCAAGCGCGCACCGTTCAAGTCGTTGTCGGAGTTCACGAGCCAGATTTCGGGGGTCACGGTCGACCCCGCCGCCAAGCTCGGCGTGCGCTCGGACTTCTTTGAAGTGCGTGGCCGATTGCGGCTTGTGGATCGGGTACTGGTCGAGCGCTCGCTGCTGCAGCGCCGGCCTGACAGAACGTTCCTGGTGCTGGATCGCGAGCGCATCGCCAGCTTGGAGCAGGTCGGCGGCTGACGCTGCCAGCGCGCTACAAGAGCGGCGCGTAAGCCCTTGATTCACTTCAATTTGTAAACCACGCGTGCCTACAATGGCGCGCAGCTCAGGACCCACCCGAACCATGTCGACCCTCGTTGTCCAGATCCCACCGCGCCAGCGGTCGCGCGGAAGCGTGGGCGGCGTCGAGGCCTCGACCAGCGGTCTGAGCACCGAATACAGCTACGTGATGAGCCCGGACGGCCTCGCGCTCGAAACCCAGGGCCGCTGCGCCGCGTCGCTGCTGCCCAAGGCCAGCACCGTGATCGCAGTGCTGTACGACACCGACGTCAGCTGGCACCGCATCGTGTTGCCGAAGGCGCCCTCCGCGCGGCTGCGCGCCGCGCTCGGCGGCGT
>JBDUAG010000372.1:0-4525 GCA_040004785.1 Burkholderiales bacterium
GAAAGAAGCTCGTGCGCGGCGCGTGCAGCTCGGCACGCGTCAGCGGCGCCATCGCCGCATGCAGCCGGCGGTTCGCGAGCCGGTTGGCGCGTGCCTGGATGCGCAGGTGGTCCGCGAGTTCCATCACGCGACGACCTTGCGCATCAGAACGGCCCCTTGTCGAGCCAGCGCTCGATCTGCGGCCGCCGGTCGTTGCCCCAGAAGGGCTCGCCGTCGATGACGAAGAACGGCGCGCCGAACACGCCGGCCGAGATCGCGGCGTCGTTGACGGTCTTCAGTCGCGCCTTGCGCTGCGGGTCGCTCCACGCGGCCTCGGCCTGCGCCGGATCGAGGCCGAATTCGGCACACAAGCGGCCCAGCGCCGCGTTGTCCGACAGATCGACACCACGGGCGAACAGCGCACGCAGCCCATGCCGCGCCCAGGCCACGGCGCGCTCGGCACCGTCGGTGTCGTTCAGCCACCAGAACACGCGCGCGGCGTTCTGGGTTGCGATCGGGAACTTCTCCGGCATGTTCAGCGGCACGCCGGCAAAGCGCGCCGAGCGCTCGAAATCGCGCAGCGAGTACTCGCGCTTCAGCGGGTACGAGACCGGGCTCCTGATCTCGGTGACCTGGAAGGTCGCGCCGAGCAGCATCGCGTGCCATTGCACCCAGCGGCCGTGGCGCGCCGCGAGTGCGGCGATCCATTCGGAGGCGATGTACGAATACGGCGACGAGAAGTCGAAGTAGAAAGCGATCGGTGCGGTGCTCATCAAGCCAGATTACTGCATGCGTGCATGCCACCGAACTGGTGTTTACACAGGCTGCAAGGCGCCTGGGTAGAGCCGCCCCAGAGCCGCGCGGGCAGCCGCGTCGAGCACCGGTTGCAGTGCCGGCACGAGCGATTCGGCCTCGTCCGCATCGCCGCGGCTGGCCCAGATCACGGCCAGCGTTTCGCGCTGGGGCGACAAGGCCTGCGCGATCACGTCCTTCCAGTGCGGCGGCGATTCGCCCTGCGCCCAATCGCCGCGGCCGCGGCCGAAGTGGGCCACGGCGAGGTAGCGCAGCAGCGCGGCTTCGACCATCTGGTCCAGCGCCTCGGCGTTCCACATGATCCACGAGCGGTCGGTGCCGCGCACCAGGTTCACGCAGCGCGCCAGGCCGGCAGCGCCAAGCGCGCCGATCAGCCCGCCGGCGAGCAGGCCGCCACCCATGGTGAGCCCACCGCTGAGCACGTCCGCCTTCAGGCCGACGAGTGCGCCCGTCACCATGCCGCCCCACATCGCCGCCTTGCCTTCGTCCATGCGCAGACGCAGCTCGTAGTGCGTCGCCAGGCGCGTCAGGATCTCGCGCTGTGCGTCGCCGCTCAGGCCATGCAGCTGGATCAGCGCCAGCGTGTTCGCGCGCACCTCGTCGTCGAGGCGCTCGGCCAGCGCCTTTTGCGCGAGCACGGCCGGCGCTTCGTCCGGCTTGCCCATGCCCATGCCTTGCGCGACCACCGCGCCGACGCTGCGCAACCGCGCCTTGAGGCCGCGCGCGTCGGTGAGCAACTCGCGCGCGCCGGCGAGGCGCGCGAGGCTGCCGGCGAGCGAGTGCATCGCGGCCTCGAAGGCCTGCTCGCGCTGCGCCTGCCAGGCGCCGAGCAGCCGCCCCATGCGCTCGCGCTGCGCGCCGGCCAACACCGATTCGATCGCGCGCATCAGCGTCAGCTCCTGCACCCAGCAGCGTGCGAACGCATCGAGCGGGATCACCGCGCGCACCGGCGCGAACGCCATCATGTGCGTTCGCCAGCGCGCCAGATCGGCCTCTTCGAGCGCCGCCGCGCGCGGTGCGCCGAGCTGGTTCAGCAGCACGATCACCGGCTTGCCGACCCAGCCGAGGATCTCCATCTCGGGCTGCACATAACCCGCTGCCTCGGGCGATTCGGACGCGTTGACGAGGTAGAGCATCACGTCGGCTTCAAGGCGCACGTTGCGCAAGGCCTGCTGGCTGGCCCAGAACGGGCGGTCGCGCCAGCGATCCCAGACCGCGCTCAGGAACCAGCCAAACGGATTGCTGCTCTCACGCAGCCGCCTCGCGAGGCGCACGCTGTCGCCGAAGCCTGGCGTGTCCCACAACTTGAGTTGATCGCCCTGTGGCGTTTCGAGCATCAGGAACTCGTCGGCAAACTCGGTGACGTGCGGTGCGTCGCGCACGACGCCGACGTCGCGGGCAAGCAGCGTGCGCGCGAGCGTGGTCTTGCCGGCGTTGGTGTGCGAGACCAGGCTGAGCGACACCACGTTCGTCACGCCGGGCTCACCGGGCTGCGCATCGCGAGCACGACGCCGCGCGCGCTGGACTCGTCGGCCGCGTCGCCATTGATGAACACCGGCGTGGTGCCGAGCGCGACCGCGAGCACGCGCCAGGCGTCGCGGCGCTCGGCAAGGCGCGCCGGGTCGGTCTTGAAGCGCTGCGCGAACGCGGCCTCGTCGATCGCGAGGATCGTCGGCGCGCGCGCCGCGAGCGCGCGTGCGAAGCGGCCCTGGTTCTCGCCCTCGGGCGTGGCCGCAAGGTCGAAGAGCGCGACCGCCAAGGTCGTGCCGGCAGGCGGCAGCACGAGCACATTCGCATCGTCCTCGCCGCCGAATGCGAGCGTGCGCGCGATCTCGACCTGCGCCGTGTTGCCCAGCACCTTTGCGATCAGCGTGCGCAACGCGAGCGCGGCGCGTTGATCGGGCGTGCTCGCATACGGCGCGACGAACACCTGCGCCAGTTCGCCCTGGCGGGCGCGCACCAGGCCCTGAAAGTAGGGGCTCTCCAGCGGCAGCGTCAGGTGGCGCGCGAGCCAGTGCGCGCGCGCCGCGCCGCACAGCGCGAGCACGCTGCGGGGCAGCACGACGACGATCGCCAGGGTCCAGGCAAGCAGGTGGATCCACGCTGCGGCGGGCGCGCCGTCCGGCGCCGTGCCGTGGAGGCTGCGCATCGCGGTGAACGCCTCCACGTCGGGCAGCGCGATGTTCGACAGCGCCACCGCCGGCGCGAGCACCACTTCGAGGATCGCGTGCGCGTTCGCGGCGCTCAGGAAGGTGCTCTCCCACGTCGCGCGGTAGTCGAGCACCAGCCCGCGCAAATAGAGGCCGGCGATCAGGCCGAGCGCGAGCGCCGCGGCGGCGACGTGCAGCACGGTCGCGGCGCGCGCGGCCGAGAGCGGCGCGCTGACGCGCAGCCACTGGCTCGCGAATCCTTGCAACGCCTTCGCGCTGCCGCTGGCCGAGGCGCTCACCGACCCGAGCCCGGGAAGGCTGCGCCCGAAACGCAGCACGCGCTCGGTCAGCTTCACGAGGCTGCCGGCTTGCGTCTTGCGCATCAGCAGCCGCGCCAGGCCGTGGCCGAGCAGCAGCACGTAGACGACCACGTTCCAAGCCAGCACGACCCACAGCGGCGGCGCGAGCAGGTTGATGCGCTGGCTGCTGCCGATGCTGTCGGCGAGCACGCCCGCGACGAGCCCGAGCAGCAGCGCCCAGCCGACCCAGCGCCAACGCCACAGGCGCCGCGCCAGCCACGCCGTGACCGCCGGTTCGCGCGGCCCGAGGCGCTGCAGCGCGTGATGAGCACGGCGCGCGATGAACGCCGGCGCGCCGCCTGGCCCGGCGTCTTCGAGCGCCGCGCGCGTGGCCCAGCCGCGGTCGTCCTCGCTCCAGTTCGAAGGCGCGGGCTGGGTGGTCTCGAACGCCTGGACGAGCACGACCTCGCGTGCGGCGGTCTCGTTCATCGGCGGGCTACTTTTCGAGCCGGGCGGCGAGCGCGTTGAACTCGACCGCGGTGATGTCGAACACCGCATCGCCGACCGGCTCCATCGTGCCGCCTTCGCCGCGTTCCAGCGGCCGCGGCACGTAGGCGGTGCGCAGGCCGGCGCGCTGCGCGGCGAGGAGATCGCTGGGATGCGCCGCGACCATCATCAACTCGTCGCGCTCGACACCGAGCAAGCGCGCCGCGCCCTGGTAGACCTCGGGGTCGGGCTTGTAGTGCTGGAACAGCTCGGCCGAGAGCACGGCGTCCCACGGCAGCCCGGCGTGTTTGGCCATGTTGACGAGCAGCGCGACGTTGCCGTTGGACAGCGTCGCGATCACGTGCCGCGCCTTCAGGCGCTGCAAGCCACTCAGCACATCGGGCCACGGGTTCAGCCGATGCCAGACCCGGTTCAGGTGATCGAGCTCGGGCTCGATCAAGCCGCCAAGGCCGAAGCGCGGGCGAATCTCGTCCAGGATGGTGCGGTGCAGGCCATCGATGTTGGTCCATGCGATCTCGCCGCGGCGCGCGCGCTCCATCGCCGGCACGTAGCCGGCACGCCACGCATCGGCGAACGCGGGCGCGTCGACCTGCGGCCAGGTTGCGCGCAGTTCCGCGGTGATCGAGCCGCGCCAATCGACGACGGTGCCGAACACGTCAAACACCAGGGCCTTCACGCGCTTCATGCGAGTCCCCGCCCGATCAGGATCTTCTGCACATCGCTCGTGCCTTCGTAGATCTGGCACACGCGCACGTCGCGGTAGATGCGCTCGACCGG
>JBDUAG010000373.1:0-4509 GCA_040004785.1 Burkholderiales bacterium
CGTGCCGCTGCCTTGCAAGGGGACGACGGCGTGCGTGCCTTCGCCATGCACGATCGCCAGCAGCTGGCGCCGCAGCTCGACGGTGATCGCGATGAAATCGGTGTCCCACGAGCCCCAGTCGCGCAGCATCGCGAGCTTGGTGCGCAAGGTGGTCGTCAGCGGGCCGGGGGTCAGCAGGATGGCGTCGCGGTCCATGGGGGTCTCCTGTGTTCTGGTGTTGTCACGCGGGCAGCGGCGTCCAGCGGAAGTCGCGCGCGCCGAGCTCGAAGACGGCGAGACCGGCCTCGTCGCGCGGCAGGGTCAGCAAGACATCGCCGTCCGGCGTGTAGGCCTTGCTCTCGCCCTGGTACTGACGCTCAGGCGTGTTCAGCGCCATCGGCCAGTTGCATTGCACCAGGTGCGCATTCAACCGCCGCGCGACTTCGCCAGCGCGCTGCAGATAGCCCAGATCCTGCACCGCGCGCTCCGGCTCGGCGATCGTGCCCGGCGGGTGGCCGACGATCGACGGCCAGAAGACAAGCTGGACCGGCGCTTCGGCGAGCTGCGCGGCGATCGCATCGAGATCCTCGATCTCGCGGCACATCACCGTGGTGCAGGCGCGCCCGGAAAACCGCATCACTGGCCGATCGGTGCCGGCGGCGAAGAAGGTCTGCTCGGTGGGCGTCAGCCCGATCTTGTGGACGGTCGCGCCAAGCTCACCGTCGGCGTCGATGAACGCGTAGCTGTTCCGCACCGCGCCGTCGACGGCGAACGTCGGCAACCCGATCAGGCTGGCGATGTTCGCGTCGCGGCACGCCGCCCGCACCCGCCGCAGCGCGGGCTCGACGATCTCGGGTCGCGCCTGCTCCCGGATCTGGCGGTGGAAGCCCGTCAGCGCCAGCTCGGGAAAGAGACACAGTTGCGCGCCCTGCACCGCCGCCAGCCCGATCGCTTCGACAATGTGGCCGACATTGCGTTCGGTCGTCCACTCCATCGTCTGCTGCGCGACGCCCAGGCGCAAAGCGGCGTGTTGTGCCTTCATCGTGAGCTCGTGTTGCGCCAGGCCTGGGTGCGCTTGTCCACCCACCAGCCGATCGCCATGAAGATCAGCGTCACGACGGTCGAACCCGCCGTGATCAGGACGGCGCAGGCAGCGGCGGCACCGGCCTCGCCGGCTTCGTCGAGGTTCAGGATCGCGATCGCCGCGACCTTGGTCGACGGCGAATACAGGAACACGACCGCCGAGATCGTCGTCATCGCGTTGATGAAGAAGTAGCGCGCGATGTCGAGCAGGGTCGGCGTGCAGATCGGCAGCGTGACACGCCAGAAGGTCTTGAAGAACGGCACCTTCAGCGAGGCCGAGACCGATTCGAACTCCGCGTCGAGCGCCTTCAGCGCCGTCACCGCCGTCAGGTGGCCGGTCGTGTAGAAGTGGACGATGGTGCACAGCACCAGCAGCGGCAGCGTCTGATACAGCCCGTTCAACGGGTTGCCGGGCAGGTTGAAGAAGAAGATGTAGCCCAGGCCGAGCACGAGGCCCGGCACCGCCATCGGCAGCATCGCCAGCAGCCGCACGACCGGGCGCAACGAATCGAGGCCGCGCGTCTTCTCGAGCATGTAGGCGCCGGTGAACACGATGATCGTGCCGAAGAAGGCCGTGCCGGCGGCGAGCTTCAGGCTGTTGACGAAAGCCTCGCCGACCTCGGCATCGACCAGGCCCATCGTGTAGTGCTTCAGCGTCAGCGACAGGTCGTAGGGCCAGAAGCTGGCGAACGACGCGAACAGCGCCATGCCGATCATCGCGAGCATCAGCGCAGCGATCAGCACGGCGTAGGCCGTCATCAGCGCATCGAAGCTGCGCGCCGGTGACGGGCGATAGGGCACCGCGCGCGCCGACAGCATCGAGGTCTGCCTGCGACTGACCAGCCAATCGACCGCGAAGGTGAGCACCGCCGGCGCGAGCAGCAGCAGCCCCACGACGGCGCCGCGCTGGAAGTCCTGCTGGCCGATTACGAGCTTGAACACGTCGGTGGCGAGCATGTTGAAGTTGCCGCCAATGACCTTGGGGATGCCGAAGTCCGTCATCACCAGCGTGAACGCGACCATCGCGGCCGAGATCAGCCCGTACTTCGCGCCGGGCAACGTGATCGTGAAGAACCTGCGCCGCGTGCTGGTGCCGAGCGCGTTCGCGGCTTCGTAGAGGCGTGCGTCGGCGAGCGACAGCGCGGTGATCAGGATCATCAGCACGTGCGGAAACACCGCGAAGCACTCGGCCACGACGATGCCCGGCGCACCGTAGATGGTCTCGAACCCGAGCGCATGGATGACGCCGCGCGCGATGCCCTGGTTGCCGAACCAGTAGATCAGCGAGAGTGCCGACAGCAGCGACGGCGCCAGCAGCGGCACCAGCGCGACGGTGCGGAACCAGCCCTTCAACGGCATGCAGCTGCGCGACAGCGCGTACGCGAAACCGAAGGCCAGCGGCAGCGTGATCAGCGTCACCATCAGCGACACCCAGACGCTGTGCCACAGCGACGTCAGCAGCGACGGCGTCGCGAGGTAGCTGGTGAAATTGACGAGGCCGACGAAGGCGCCGTCGGCATTCTGCAGTGATTTGACGAGGATGCTCGCGAGCGGCAGCGCGAGGAACACCACCAGCGCCAGCACGACCCCGAGCAGCGCGGCGTGCGCGATGCGGTCGGTCCAGTGCGCGCGCTGGCGCAGCGCGATGGGCGAAGGCAGGACGGCGGACATGAGCAAGCGTCGTCGGGCAGGGGCAACTCAGAAGACGCGAAGGCGGTCGCTGCGCAAAGCCATCTCGAGTCGCGCGCCGACCCGAACCCCGAGGTCGTGCATCTGGTTCAACGAGAACGAGACGAGCAGCGGCTGCCCGTCGAGCTCGTCGATGCGCATCTCCGCGAGGCATGAACCCCCGAGAAACTCGATGTTGTCCACCTCGCCCCAGACGCGGTTCGCGACACCGTCCAGCGCCCCTTCGGCGATGCGATCCTCCGGCCGGAGGTAGACGCGCACCGAGGCACCTTCCACGTGTTCGTCGCAATGGGCAGCGCCCTGGAGGTCGAGCCGGCCGACACGGAATCGACCCTGGCCGAGCGCGCGCGCCGGGAGCACATTCACCTTGCCAATGAACTCGGCGACGAAGGGGGTGGCGGGGCGCTCATAGACATCTTGCGGCGTGCCGACCTGCTCGATCACGCCCTGGTTCATCACGACGATGCGGTCGGCGATCGACATCGCCTCTTCCTGGTCGTGCGTGACCATGACGGTCGTCACGCCGAGCTTGCGCTGCAGCGAACGGATCTCGGCCCGCAGGTGCACACGCACGATCGCGTCCAGCGCAGACAGTGGCTCGTCGAGCAGCAGCAGCCCCGGCTTCGTCGCCAGCGCACGCGCCAGCGCGATGCGCTGCTGCTGGCCGCCTGACAGCTGCGCCGGGTATTTGATGCCGCTGCCCGGCAGGCCGACCAATTTGAGCAATTCCTCGACGCGCTGCGCGATCTCGGCGCGTGGCTGCTTGCGATTGACGAGGCCATAGGCGACGTTGTCGGCGACGGTCAGGTTCGGGAACAGCGCATACGACTGAAACACGATGCCGTAGTCGCGCTGAGCCGGCGCCAACACCGAGATGTCGCGCTCCCCCTGGTGGATGCTGCCGGCAGTCTGCGTCTCCAGCCCGGCGATGATGCGCAGCAGGGTCGTCTTGCCGCAGCCCGACGGGCCGAGGAAGCAGACGAACTCGCCCTTCTCGATCGACAGCTGAATGTCGCGCAGCGCCTGGAAAGAACCGAAGCTCTTGCGGATGCCTTCCAGGCGCAGGTACGAAGCCATCGAGCAGCGGTCTTACTTTTTCGGCTCGGACTTGGTGTCGTAGCGCTTGTTCCATTCCGCCAGGACGCGCTCGCGGTTCTTCGCGGTGGTCGCGAAGTCCATCTTCACGAGCCGCGCTTCGTAGTCGGCCGGCACGTTCTTCAGCGGCTCGGCCACGCCGGGGATCGCGGTGATTGCGAAGTTCTTGCCGTACAGGCGCATCGCGTCCTTGCTCGAGGCCCAGTCGGCGAGCTTCTTCGCGGCGGCGAGCTTCTTGGTGCCGGCGTGGATCGCGAAGGCTTCCAGATCCCAGCCGAGGCCTTCCTTCGGGAACACGAGGTCGATCGGCGCGCCCTTGGCCTTGTTGGTGTTGCCTCGGTACTCGAACGAGATGCCGAGCACGTACTCACCGGTCGCCGCCATGTTGCAGGGCTTGGAGCCGGAGTGGGTGTACTGCGCGATGTTCTCGTGCAGCGCGTCCATGTACTTCCAGCCGCCGCCCTTGCCGTTGTCGTCGCCCCAGAGCGTGAGCCAGGCGCTGACGTCGAAGAAGCCGGTGCCCGACGAGGCCGGGTTCGGCATCACGATCTGGCCCTTGTAGACCGGCTTGGTCAGGTCCTTCCAGGTCTCGGGCTTCGGGATGTTCTTCTTCTGCGCCTCGACCGTGTTGAAGCACACCGTCGCGCCCCACACGTCCATGCC
>JBDUAG010000020.1:0-15275 GCA_040004785.1 Burkholderiales bacterium
GCGAACACTTCGATCTGACCGACAACCCGGCCGACACGGTCTGGAGCCCGGCCGAACTCATCGACCGGCTGCAAGGCAAACAAGGTGTGATGAGCACCGGCAGCGAGCGCATCGATGCCCCGCTGCTCGCCGCCTGCCCGCAGCTCAAGGCCGTGTGCAACGTCGGCGTCGGCTACAACAACGTCGACGTGGCCGCCTGCACGGCGCGTGGCGTGGTGGTCACCAACACCCCCGATGAGTTGACCGAGACCACCGCCGACTTCGGCTTCGCGCTGATGATGGCGACCGCGCGCCGCATCGCAGAGTCCGAACGCTACGTGCGCAGCGGCGCGTGGACGAAGACCGGCATCCATGACCAGTTCATCGGCGGCGATGTGCACGGCGCCACGCTCGGCATCCTCGGCATGGGCCGCATCGGTCGCATCGGTCGCGGCATCGCCCGGCGCGGTACGCTCGGCTTCGGCATGCGCGTGATCTATCACAACCGCTCACGGCTGAGCGCCGAGCTCGAGGCCGAGGCGCACGCCACTTACGTCGACAAGAGCCGCTTGCTGGAAGAGGCCGACCACCTGGTGCTGGTGCTGCCGTATTCACCGGCCTCGCACCACGCGATCGGCGCCGCCGAGCTGGCGCAGATGAAGCCGAGCGCGACGCTGACCAACATCGCGCGCGGCGGCATCGTCGACGACGCGGCGCTGGCCGCCGCGCTGCATGCGGGCACCATCGCCGCAGCCGGGCTCGACGTTTACGAGGGCGAGCCCAAGCTGCATCCAGATCTGCTGCGTGTGCCCAACATCGTGCTGACGCCGCACATCGGCAGTGCCTCGGTGCACACGCGCCGCGCGATGGCCGCGCTGGCCATAGACAACCTGATCGCAGCCCTCGGCAAGGGGCCGGATGCAGGCGGACCGCTGACACCGGTGAACCCCGAAGTGCTGGGCCGTTGAACGCAATTGCCGCACCCAGCTCGGCACTGAAGCGGCGCTATCGCGATCACAGCCACCTTCCTTCAAATTCGACGACATGAACGCCGTCCTGAAAAGTTTCGATCTCAGTGGCCATATCCTCTACGTCGGCGGCGGCGTGACCGCCACGCTCTGAACTTCAGGAGACATGATCATGGAAGCCCTCGTCATCCACGCCCCCGGCGACCTGCGGGTCGAACAGGTGGCCACGCCCGACGTCCAGCCTGACCAATTGCTGGTGCGCGTGCGCTGCGGTGGCATCTGCGGTTCCGACCTGCACTACTACAAGCACGGCGGCTTCGGCACCGTGCGGCTGCAGGAGCCGATGGTGCTGGGCCACGAAGTGGCCGGCGTGATCGAAGCGGTCGGCAGCCAGGTGAGTCGATTCAAGGCAGGCGAGCGCATTGCTGTCAGCCCAAGCCGGCCCTGCGGCCTGTGCCGCTTCTGCCAGCAAGGTCTGCAGAACCATTGCCTGGACATGCGCTACTACGGCAGCGCGATGCGCAACCCGCATGTGCAGGGCGCGTTCCGCCAGCAGCTCGTCGTCGAGACCCACCAGGCGCATCGGCTGGCCGACAGTGTCAGCGACGGCGAAGGTTCGATGGCCGAGCCGCTGTCGGTCGCACTGCACGCAGTGCGCCGCGCCGGCTCATTGCTTGGCAAGCGCGTGCTCGTCACCGGCTGCGGGCCGATCGGAGCCCTCGTGGTGATCGCCGCGCGGCGTGCCGGTGCGGCCGAGATCGTCGCCACCGATGTGATGCTGCACCCGCTGCGCAAGGTGCTGCAGGTCGGCGCCGACGAGGCCGTCAACATGGCGGAGCAACCCGATGCGCTCGATCGGTACAGCGCCGACAAGGGCACGTTCGACGTGTTGTTCGAAGCCAGCGGCAATGAGCGTGCGCTGACCGGCGCGTTCGGCGCGCTGCGGCCGCGCGGCATCATCGTTCAGCTCGGCCTGGGCGGCGAGATGAAGCTGCCGATCAACACCATCGTTGCGAAGGAATTCGACCTCCGCGGTGCGTTCCGCTTCCACGAGGAATTCGCGGTCGCCGTCGAGCTGCTGAACAAGGGGCTGGTCGACGTAAAGCCGTTGATCTCGGCCACCCTGTCCTACCGGGACTCGGCGCGTGCCTTCGCGTTGGCCGGTGATCGCACCCAGGCCATGAAGGTCCTGATGAGCTTCGACTGAGCGAAGACCGTAGATGGCGCCCAGAAGAGTTTGAACAGTGCGCTGCAGGGCAGAAGGATCGGTGCCGACACGAGCATAGAGCGCTTGCACCTTGGACTGGCTGGCCTCGAATGCTGCAAGTGCCTCGTCGCATCGTTCAACCAGGCAGTCGATGGCCGGACCCACGTCGGCGGGCCGGATCGCATCGAATCGAGGAACCGCGGACGTGTCGAGGAGTGAATTGGTGCCGTGGAGCGTCATGCAGAAACCTGTTCGAGATATCGTTGGGCGTCGAGTGCTGCCATGCAGCCGCTGCCGGCCGACGTGATGGCCTGGCGGTAGATGCTGTCCTGCACGTCACCCGCGGCGAACACGCCCGGCACACTCGTCATCGTCGCGAAGCCGTCCGCTGCGGGTCGCGATGTATCCGTCTTTCATCTCCAACTGGCCGCTGAAGACGTCGGTGTTCGGCTTGTGGCCGATGGCGATGAAACACCCGTGCAACGGCAGTTCACGGCATGACTCATCCAGAGTGCTCTTCACCCGAACGCCCGTCAAGCCACCTTGCTTGCAATATTGCTGAGATAGAGCGCCTCTTCCACGGCCGTGTTCCCGCCGCCCACGACGCACACGTCTTTTCCGCGGTAGAAGAAGCCATCGCAGGTCGCGCAGGCGCTGACACCCCGCCCCATGAACGCCTCCTCGGAGGGCAATCCGAGGTAGGTCGCTGATGCGGCCCGTCGCCGCAATCAGTGCGTCGCAGCTGTAGTCGCCTTCGTCACCGCTCAGCGTGAACGGGCGCTTCGACAGGTCGACGGCGTTGATGTGATCGCGAACGATCTGCGTGTCGAAACGGGCGGCATGCGCCTCGAAGCGTCGCATCAGTTCCGGCCCTTGCACGCCGGTGGCGTCGGCAGGTCAGTTGTCGACGTCGGTGGGCGTTGTTGCAATAGCCTCAAGTGATGACAAGGACGATCACGCGGCGGCCGGCACTTGAATCGCGTCGCGAGTCGTCTCGTCCTTCGGCCACAGCGCCAGGCCGCCGTCGAGGCTGTACGAGCGTTTGTGCCCGAGGCGCCTCAGAGCCCGCGCCGCTTGTGCGCTTCGATTGCCACTGCGGCACAGAAACAGAATCGGCGTTTCCTGGGGCAGCGCAAGCCAAGCCGGCAACGCATTGAGGATGCTCGACAGCGGTACGGCCTGGCGCCATACGACCTTGCCGAGGTCGGGAGCGCGACTGAGGCGCTGCTCGTAGGGCTCGCGCACATCGACCAGCAACACCTGCCGCTGCGTATCGATCAATCCCTTGATCTCCCCTGCAGACAAGCCAGGCGCCTCGTCCGTCCCGTCGCAGTCGACACGCGAACCACACGCCATGGTCTGGTAGCGCGTGGGCTTCAGGTCGTCTTCGAGGAGCGCCTTCGCGGCACCGAAGCCCGCAGCATCGAGGCTTCCTGCCAGCACCTCCGCCAGCAGCGGCTGGGCTGCGCGTTCCGTGCGCAGCGTCGTCGCAAAACGATCATCGTAGTCATGCCCCGGCAGCAACAACGTGTGGACGCCCAGGGCACTCTGCAGCTTGAGCAGCGAATGGCCGAACGAAAGCGGCGCGCTCTGAGGGAAGTCGCTTCGACCCAACGCGCCTGGCATCACGGTGTCGCCGACGAACGCGAGACTCACCCCATTGGCGTCGTGCACGAGGTACGCCGTCGAATCTCTCGTGTGGCCGGGGATCGCCAGTGGCGTCAAGCGCTGCCCGCCCAACGCGATGCAATCCTTGTCTCGCGGCCAGCCCAGTGGGCTGACTTCGCCGGATTCGAGCAGCAAATCGGGCAAGATCCTGCGCAATTGCGCGGCAGACGACGCGTGATCGCCGTGACTGTGGGTATCCAGTACGGCTGCGACCTTGTACCCATGGCAACGAACCCACTGACTCAATCGAGCCGTCACTTCCGGCAGTGGGTCGATCACCACACAACGCCGACTCCCAGCGTCAGCCAGGAGGTAACAACAGGCGCCGTCAACAACGAAGCGCGTGAGGCGCTCAGGCGGCAGGCCGTTGACTTGAGCCACGGGGGTCAGGCAGCTTTCGCGCAGCGACACACCGCACGCCTCGATCCGCAAGCAAGCCTCGTCGATCAACGCATCGTCGACGGCGGGGCCGAACGACATCCGAACCGCGGACTCCGTCTGCCAAGCGGGCAGCCCCATCGCTTCGAGAACGTAGCTGGGCTGCGACTTCGCGGCGCTGCAAGCCGAGCCGCCGCTGACTCGAATGCCCGCGGCATCGAACAGGTCCAGAAGGAGCTTCGAGCTCAAGCCGCTGACCGAAAAGTTGAGCGTGGTGGGCAGGCTCGACGCGAGCGGCGCATTGAAGATCAGCGCCGGAAACGCCTGGACCAGCGCAGCGGCCAGACGCTCGCGGCAGGTGACCAGCGCGGCGTGGTCTCTGAATGTACCGCCCTCTTCCAGCGCTTCCAGGACGGCGCCGAGCGCTGCAATGCCCGACATGTTCTCGGTTCCCGAGCGCGAGGAGTCTTCTTGACCTCCCCCTGCCATCAGCGCTGTGAACGGCGCACCATCGCGAACGTAGAGCAGGCCGACGCCCTTTGGGGCATAGAGCTTGTGCCCAGAGAACGGCGCGTAGTCGATCGGGCGCTCGGCGAGTCTCAACGGGAGTTTGCCGAGCGCTTGAACACTGTCGACGAGCCACAGCGCCGAACTGCCCGTCATCGCCGCCTGAATGCCATCGAGATCGCTGATGACGCCGGTTTCGTTGTTGGCGGCCATCGTGCAGACCAGACCTGCCCGTGGCGCGCGCGCGCGCAGCCACTCGAGGTCGTGCTTGCCATCTTTGCCCACGGGTATCGAGAGCACCGTCATGTTCAACCCGAGCAACGCATTCCAATGCTTCAACGCTTCAGGCACGGCCTTGTGCTCAGTGGCCCCATAGAGAAGAAGTTGTGCCTGGTTGATGCACTGATGACGACGGCGAAGCAATTCGGTGAGGGCCGACAGAACCGCGGTCTGAATTCCTTCGGTGGCACCGCTGACGAAGAGCATGCGACCGCGCGGCGCCACCAACACGCGTCGAGCGCACTGGCGAACGCCGTCGATGAGCGCGCGCGCCTTCAAGCCGGTGCTGTGCGTGCTGCTCGGATTTCCGAAGTCGTCGGTCATCGCGGCCATGGCGGCAACGCGTGCACGCGGCAGGACCGGCGTCGTTGCATTGGCGTCGAGATAGATTTCCATGAGCGCTCTGAGGGTGATGCGATGTGATGTGGCGGCAAACCACCGGCCTGTTGATGTTCACCTTGAGGGCGCGGCCGTCTTCGAGTTCAACGGAGTCGATTTTGCTGAAGTGCGTCTGAAAAGTGCTTGCGCTGTTTGGCGTCGGTCACTGAAAATTTAGAATTACATTCCCCAAGCATGGAGCATCGTGAAACTTGATTCCATCGACATAAAGATCCTTGAAATCCTGCAGAAGGACTCGGATCAGCAAACAGCGCAGCTGGCGGAACAGGTCGGGCTCTCGGCAACACCTTGCTGGCGACGCGTGCAGCGGCTTCGCGATGCAGGCGTGATCACCAGGAATGTGGCGCTGGTCGACCCGCGCAAGGTGAACGTTGGCGTCACCGTCTTTGTGTTCGTTCGCACCAGCACGCACACTGATGAGTGGTTCGGCCGGCTCAAGGCGACAGTCGACCTGATCCCGGAGGTCGTCGAGTTCTATCGAATGAGCGGAGACATTGACTACCTCTTGCGGATCGTCGTGCCGGACATCGCGGCCTACGACAAGGTCTACAAGCGTCTGACAGCAAACACCAACCTGTACGACGTCAGCTCCAGCTTCGCGATGGAGGAGATCAAGTTCACCACCGCGCTGCCGCTGTCCTTCGTCGGCTGAGCGGGTCTTAAGCAGGCAGCACGAGAGTCGCCGCGACTCACCGAAGCGAGTCCTCCACAAGCACGGCAGTATTCCCCTCGACCTCGTCCGGTCCCAGCGGCTCGCTGCGTCCGCCCATGAACTTGGACAAGAACTGTTCGGTGATCGCGTTGAAGCGGATGTTGTTGGCCGGGCGCTGAAAGCCGTGACCTTCACCGGGGAAGAGAACGTAGGTGTCCTGCAGGTAAAGCAGGTGGATGCCGTCATAGGCCCAGGAGAAGGCATGGATTCCGCGCCCACGGTCATGGGTGATCGGTTGAGATTGATGAGACGCTGGCACCAGCGTTCCCGCCATTGCCCACAGTGACTGCTGCCGGTCGTGTTGAGCGGCGAGGAGGTCGCGCGCCTGATCGCTGCCGCGCCCAACGCTAAGCACCAGGGGCACTGTCCGTCGCCTACGGCGCCGGGCTGCGCGCCGGCCCGGAGGAGTTCGAAACAATGCGTTTGAGGCCCGCCAACACTAGCGATTACAATTTGTAACCGGCACTTGTTCCCCCACCTGGTCCCCTACCCGCTTTTGGACCCAGGAGGTCGCGGGTTTAAGGGCGAGGAACACTGACTCGACGCACCACCGCAGCTTGAAAATATCACTTGTTCTCACTCATCGGACGTTCACCGGTGAGCAGACTCGGAAAAACATACTCACCGTGCCCAGTCATCGGATGCACTTCTCGAAGTATCTGCACGGCTCTTGACGCCAAAGGAACAAAAGGTGGTCGGCCGCTCAATTTACCTTGCACAGTGCGCTTCATCTTGGCAGCAGGGATTGTCCAGAGCTTCCCCTCAAGATCGACTTCGCGCCATGCCATGTGTCGAATGTTGCCAGGGCGCTGGAACAGCATTGCCGACAACTCGAGTGCGGCCCTCGTGAGCGGCTGCCCGCTGTATTCGGCGATCGATCGCATCAGAGCGCCGACGCCCGACGGCTCGAGAACCGCAGCCATGTGCTTCACGATGATGGGGCGAAGGGCACCATGTAGATCTGCAGCGGGATTTCTTTCGCAGCGGCCGGTCGCCACGCCATAGCGAAAGACCTGACCTGACGTCTGCCGCAACGTATGCGCCGTCTCGTTGGCTCCGCGGCTCTCGATTCGGCGCAACGTCTGAAGGAGTAGCGGTGCTGAATCTGAGGCAGCGGCAGACTGCCGATCCACGGAAACAGGTCCTTCTCCATGCGCTCGATCCACCGCTCGAAGCCTGAGACGATCTGGGACTCTCGAAATCGAAATTCACCTATGAAGATGAGCCGAATTGAGACTTCTCGGGACGGCTTCGGATCAAGAAGTGGCCAGCCCGGAGGGACTCGAACCCCCGACATCCGACTTAGAAGGTCGGTGCTCTATCCAGTTGAGCTACGGGCTGTGGGGGCCGGAACGGGCCGAGAAGAGGATGGTCGGGGCGGCGGGATTCGAACTCGCGACCTACTGGTCCCAAACCAGTTGCGCTACCAGGCTGCGCTACGCCCCGAACAAGCGTGCATTGTACCCAGCGCAATGGCGCACCCGGCGCGGGCCGCTTTCAGGCCGCCTTGGGCGCAGGCAGCATCAGTTGGCGTGACACCGACACGCACTGTTGAATATGCTGCTCGCACACGAACTTCAGCGACGAGAACGTCAGCACGGCCGACACCGCCTGCCCGGCGATGGGCACGTATTTGGCCGCCTGTTGTGTCGTCAGCCGGACGCCGACGAGCTTTAGCAGCTTCATGACGAGTTCACGCGTGACGAGCCGGCCGACCAGCATGCCGCTGCCGGCCGAGATCGTCTTGTAGACCACCAGCCGGCGGTCCGGCGCGAGCCGCTCGATCTGATCCGGCGTGAGGCCGAAGGCGCGGTTGATCTCCGGGATGAGCTTGAGGAGCACGGCGACATCGGTGATCCAGTCCACGCCCGGGATCGGCACGACCGCGACGCCTGCCGCCACCAGTGCACGCGTGTTGACCATGCGGCGGCAATGCCGCACCACCGCCTCGACCTCGTTCGGGGTGCCAGGCACCACGACCCAGTCTGCCGCCTTGACCATGGTCGCGTCGTCAGCTCGATGAGCCCTTGAGCTTGCTGACGATGAACAGCAGCACGATGGCCCCGATCACCGAGGCGATGAAGCCGACCGGTGCCCCGGCGGGATACCAGCCCAGCGCCTGACCGACGAAGCCGGCCGCGAACGATCCGGCGATGCCGAGCACCGCCGTCAGGATGATCCCGAGGCTCTGCGTGCCCGGGAGGACCGCGCGCGCGACCAGACCGACGATGAACCCGATCACTGCCATCCAGACATAACCCATGCTTCTGCTCCTCAGTGGTTGTTGCCGCGCCAATGTAGCGCACTCGACCAGCCCGATGGCGCGCCTGACGATTGTCAGCTGGACAACTGGGCCCAGACCTTCTCCAGCCGCTTCACGCTGACCGGCTGCGGCGTGCGCAGCTCCTGTGCGAACAGGCTGACGCGCAGCTCCTCGATCAGCCAGCGGAACTCGTCCAGCCGCGCATCGGGCACACCCTTTCGATCGGCCAGGTGCCGGGTGTAGCGCTGCTCGATCGGACGCGCTTCAGCCATCCGCTGGGCGTCGCGGGCCGGGTCGGCGCGCAGCTTGTCGAGCCGCATCACCACGGCCTTCAGGTAGCGCGGCAGGTGCGTCAGCTGCGACCACGGCGTGGCGGCGATGAAACGTTTGGGGATCAGGCGCGCGAGTTGGCCGGCGATGTCGTCGGCCACGTCCTTCGGCGCGCGCGCATCCTTGAGCTTGCGCAACGCCGCGGCGTAGTCGATCAGGATCACGCCGGCGCTTCGTGCAACCTCGCTTGCAATCAGCGTGAGCCGGCCGCGACCTTCGTCGATGCGGCGCGCAAAGGCGGCCGCGTCGGCCGGCAGCGGGTCGGCGAGGAAGGCCCGGTCGAGCGCGATCTCGATGATCTGGTCGCGCAACTCGTCGGCCGAGCCGAGCGGCATGTAGGCGACCGCCATCTTCTGCAAGTCGGGGATGTTCTTCTCGAGGTACTTCAGCGCATCGCGAATCTGCAGCGCCACCAGCCGGCGCAGCCCGGCGCGGTGCCTGCGCGCGGCCAGGTCGGGCTCGTCGAAGACCTCGATCTCGACGTGCGTGGTCTTGTCGATCAGCGCCGGGAAGCCGATCAGCGATTGACCGCTCTGGCGGACCTCGAGCAGTTCGGGCAGTTCGCCGAAATCCCAGCCCGTGTGGCGGGCTGCGGCGGGCATGGACGCGGCCACCGCGGCCTGCGTGGTGCCGCGCGGCAGCACCGGCGACGCTGTCGTCGACGTCGACGGTGCGGCCGCTGCAGCAACCTTCAAGCCCGCCAGCGCCTGAAACGCCGAGCGCGCCTGGCCGCCGAGCTCGGCCTTCAGCGCGGCGAGGTTGCGCCCCATGCCGAGCTGCCGGCCGTGCTCATCGACCACGCGGAAGTTCATCAGCAAGTGCGCCGGCACCTGCTCCAGCTTGAAATCAACGCGCTTGATGTCGAGCTGCGTCTTGTCGCGCACGTGCTTCAGCAATGCGTCGATCAGCCCGCCACCGCCGAACGGCACGGCGTCGATGAACGCCTGCGCGTAGTCGGGCAATGGCACGAGCCGCGAGCGCGGGCGCTGGTGCAGGCTCTTCACGAGCGCCAGCACCTTGTCCTTCAGCATGCCGGGCACCAGCCACTCGCAGCGTTCATCATGGACCTGGTTCAGCGCAAAGATCGGCACGGTCACGGTCACGCCGTCCTTCGCGTCGCCGGGCTCGTGCAGGTAGCTCGCGCTGCAATCGACGCCGCCCAGCCGCAGCGTCTTCGGGAACGCTGCGCTCGTGATGCCCGCGGCCTCGTGGCGCATCAGTTCTTCGCGCGTCAGCAGCAGCAGGCGCGGCTGCCGTTTCACCTCCTCGCGGTACCAGCGCTCCAGGCTGTGGCCGCTGCACGCGTCGGCCGGCAGCTGCGCGTCGTAGAACGCGTGGATGAGTTCGTCGTCCACCAGCACATCCTGCCGCCGCGACTTGTGCTCGAGCTCCTCGACCTGCGCGATCAGCTTGCGGTTCGCGTTGACGAACGGCAGCTTCGTGTCCCACTCACCGGCGACCAGCGCCTCGCGGATGAAGATCTCGCGCGCTGCCGCCGCATCCACGTTGCCGAAGTTCACGCGCTTGTTGCTGTAGATGACGATGCCGTAGAGCGTTGCGCGTTCGAGCGCGATCACCTCGGCCGCCTTCTTCTCCCAGTGCGGCTCCAGCAGCTGCGTCTTGATCACGTGTGCCGCGATGCGCGGCAGCCATTGAGGTTCGATCGCGGCGATGCTGCGGCCGAACAAGCGTGTGGTTTCGACCAGCTCGGCCGCGACGATCCAGCGGCCCGGCTTCTTCGACAGGTTCGCGCCGGGGTGCTTGTAGAAGCGAATGCCGCGCGCGCCGAGGTACCAATCGTCGTCCTCGCTCTTCAGCCCGATGTTGCCGAGCAGGCCGGCGAGCATCGCGAGGTGGATCTGCTCGTAGGTGGCCGGTGCGCCGTTGAGCCGCCACTTGTGTTCGGCCACCACCGTGTGCAGCTGCGAATGGATATCGCGCCACTCGCGCACGCGGCGTGGCGAGATGAAGTTGTCGCGCAGCAGCTGCTCCTGCTTGCGCTGCGAGACTTTGTGTTCGCCCTGCCCGCCCTTCGCGTCTTCGAGCCACTTCCAGAGCTTGAGATCACCGATGAACTCGCTCTTCTCGTCGTCGAACTTCTTGTGCGCCGCGTCCGCCGCCTGCTGGTTGTCGAGCGGCCGATCGCGCACGTCCTGCACGCTGAACGCGCTGGCGACGATCAGCACCTCGGTGAGCGCATCCCGCGTGCGCGCCTCGAGAATCATGCGGCCGACGCGCGGGTCGAGCGGCAGCCGTGCGAGCTCGACGCCGATCGGCGTCAGCTCGTTGAACTCGTCCACCGCGCCCAACTCGGCAAGCAGCTGGTAGCCGTCGGCGATCGCGCGGCCCGGTGGCGGCTCCAGGAACGGAAACTCCTCGACCGTGCCGAGGCTCAGCGATTTCATCCGCAGGATCACGCCGGCGAGCGACGAACGCAGGATCTCCGGGTCGCTGAACGGCGGCCGACCGGCGAAATCCTTTTCGTCGTAGAGCCGGATGCAGATGCCGTCGCTGACGCGCCCGCAGCGCCCCGCGCGCTGGTTCGCCGCGGCCTGGCTGATCGGCTCGACCAGCAGCTGCTCGACCTTGCTGCGATAGCTGTAGCGCTTGACGCGCGCGGTGCCGGCATCGACGACGAACTGGATGCCGGGCACCGTCAGCGAGGTCTCGGCGACGTTGGTCGCGAGCACGATCCGGCGCGCGCTGTGGGGCTCGAAGATGCGGTCCTGCTCCTGCTGGCTCAGGCGCGCAAACAGCGGCACGACCTCGACGCCCGGCGGGTGGTGCTTGCGCAGGTGATCGGCGGCCTCGCGAATCTCGCGCTCGCCAGGCAGGAAGACGAGCACATCGCCGCTGCCCTCGCGCCACAGCTCGTCGACGGCGGCGCCGATCGCATCGTTCAGGTCGAACTCGCGGCTCTCCTCGAACGGCCGCCAGCGCTGCTCGACGGGAAACAAGCGACCCGAGACCTGGATCACCGGCGTCGGGCCGTCCTTGGACGCGAAGTGACGTGCGAAGCGATCCGCATCGATCGTCGCCGAGGTCACGACGATCTTCAGGTCGGGCCGCCGCGGCAGGATTTGCCGCAGGTGGCCGAGCAGGAAGTCGATGTTCAGGCTGCGCTCGTGCGCCTCGTCGATGATGATCGTGTCATAGGCGCGCAGCAACGGATCGGTCTGCGTTTCGGCCAGCAGGATGCCGTCGGTCATCAGCTTGACGCTGGCCCCGGGCGAGAGCCGGTCCTGGAAGCGAACCTTGAAACCGACGATCTCGCCGAGCGGCGTCTTCAGCTCCTCGGCGATGCGCTTGGCCACGCTGGACGCTGCGATGCGCCGCGGCTGCGTGTGGCCGATCAGCTTGCCGGTGTTGGCCTTGCCGCGGCCCAGCTGCAGCGCGATCTTCGGCAGCTGGGTCGTCTTGCCCGAGCCGGTCTCGCCGCAGACGATCACGACCTGATGCTGCTGCAGCGCCTGCGCGATCTCGTCGCGCCGCGTCGAGACGGGCAGCGATTCGGGGAAGGTGATCGGTGGCAGCGGATTGCCGAGGGAAGGTCGCGCCAGACTCAAAGCGTCGTCCACCCGTTCGTCACCGCGATCTTCAGCAGTTCGCTGGCCGAATCGACGCCGAGCTTGCGGCGCAGGCTGAGCCGGTGCGTCTCGACCGTGCGCACGCTGATGTCGAGCTCGCGCGCGACCAGCTTGTTGCTGCGGCCGTGCGCGAGCAGAAGCAGGACCTCATGCTCGCGCGCGGTGAGCTGCGGCGGCGCCGCACCGACCAGCGTCGCGAGGTTCGACAGCTGCGCACTGAAGTAGTTGCCGCCGGCCCAGACCGCGCTGATCGCGGCGAGGATTTCTTCGGTCGGCGACTCCTTCAGCACATAGCCGCGCGCGCCGGCACGAATGGCGCTGAGCACGTATTCGCGGTTGTCGTACATGCTCAACATCAGCACCCGGATGGCTGGATGGCGCTGGCGCAGCGCGGTCGCCAGCTCGATGCCGTTCATGCCGCGCATGCCGACGTCAACGAGCATCAGATCGGGCTCGTCGGCCGCCGCGAGCTCGAGCGCCTCGGCACCGCTCGCGGCCTCGCCGATGACCTTCAGACCCGGGACCACGGAGAGCCGCGCACGCAGGCCGTCGCGCACCAGCGAGTGGTCGTCGACGATCACCAGCCGAACCACCGGCGCGGTCATGCCGCGACGAGCGGAAAGCTCGCGATCAGCGCCGTGTGGCCCGGCTCCGAGACCAGCGCGAAACTGCCACCGTTGCGCTCGACGCGCTCGCGCATGTTGGTCAGGCCGATGCCGCGGTCCTTGCTGAGCTCGATGTTCTTCACGTCGAAGCCCACGCCGTCGTCGGTGATGCGCAGCACCAGCTTGTCGTCGCGGTCGTCGAGCCGGATGTCGATGTGGGTGGCCTGCGCATGCCGCTCGACGTTGCGCAGCGCCTCCTGCGCAACGCGGAACAGGCTCACCGCCTGCAATTCGGGCAAACGCTCTTCGTGCACCCGCGGCGAGACGCGCACCGTCAGGCCGCTGCGCTCGGCGAGCTCGTTGCCGATGTGCTCGAGCGCGGCCGGCAAGCCCAGGTCGTCGAGCAGCGCGGGGCGCAGGTCGTGGGAGATGCGGCGCACTTCGGTGATGGCTTTCGAGAGCGCGCTGATCTCCTTGTCGATCGCCGTCACCGGCTGGTCGCCCGGGTGCGCGAGGCGGTGGCCGACGAGCTCGAACTGGTACTTGATCGACACCAGCAGCTGGCAGATGTGGTCGTGCAGCTCGCGTGACACGCGGGCGCGCTCCTCCTCCTGCGAGCTGACGACGCGGTGCGCAAGCGCCTTGAGCTTGCGGTCGGCGTGACGCTGCTCGCTGATGTTCAGCGCCAGGCCGCCGGCGAACACGGCCAGCGCGGCGATCACGGCCACCGTGGCGAGGCCGAGCAAGGTCTGGCGCACGCTCTCCAGCAGATTGCCGCGCAGGCGAGCGGCGGCGGCGTCCACGTCGTCGAGGTAGATGCCCGTGCCCAGCATCCAGCCCCAGCGCGGCAGCGCCACCGAATAGCCGAGCTTGCGCTCGACCTTGCCGGTCGACGGCTTGGGCCACAGGTAGCGCTGAAAGCCGCCGCCTTCCTTGGCACGCGCGATCAACTCGCGGATCACGAACGTGCCGTCGCTGTCGCGCATGTTCCAGAGGTTGGTGCCGATGAGATCGGGCTGGCGCGGATGCACGAGATTCAGGCCGTCGTCGGCGTAGACGTAGAAGTAGCCGTCGTCACCGAAGGTCATGTTGCTCAGGATCGCCTTGGCCTGCTCCTTCGCGGCCTGGTCGTCGCGGCCGGCCCCATACAGGTGGCTGATCGACGTCAACGCCAGCGCGATGTAGCTGCGCAGCTCGTCGCGCTTGGCACTGAGCAGCACGTCTTCGAGCACCTGCGCCTGCTGGTGCTCCAGGTGCTGCGTCTCGACGACCAGCAGCCCGCCGATCAGTGCGATCGCGAGCAGCAGTGGCGCCACTGCGAGCATCAGAATTTTTGCCTTCAACTTCATGCGTGCAATTGTGCTGCGCTGCGGCAAGAGCCCGCGGACTCGTATTTTCCCCTATGCAGAACTACGCAGCGCGCACTAGCACTGCTGCGCATGCGCAAACACGAGCGGACACACATAATCGTTTGGTGCCGCACCGCGGCCATGAACCACATCCACAGCTGGAGACTCCTGATGATTCGATTCTCGAAGATGGCCCTTTCCGCCGCCCTCGCCACCTCCGCGACCCTCGCACTGGCCGCGGACCCGATCAAGATCGGCGTGGCGGGCCCGTTCACCGGCGGCTCGTCGTCGATGGGCGTCAGCATGCGCGACGGCGTGCGCCTGGCGATCGAGGAGATCAACAAGTCCGGCGGCGTGATGGGCCGCCAGCTGGTGGCCGTCGAACGCGACGACGAAGCCAAGAACGAGCGTGGCGTGCAGATCGCGCAAGAGCTGATCAACAAGGAGAAGGTCACCGCCACGGTCGGCTACATCAACACCGGCGTGGCGCTGGCCTCGCAACGCTTCTTCCAGGAAGCCAAGATCCCGGTGATGAACAACGTCGCGACCGGTTCGGTCATCACGCACCAGTTCGACAAGGAGCCCGAGAACTACATCTTCCGCAACGCCGCGCATGACAGCATCCAGGCGCCGATGATCGTCGAAGAGGCGATCACCCGTCGCGGCTTCAAGAAGGTCGCGATCCTGGCCGACTCCACCAACTACGGCCAGCTCGGCCGTGCCGATCTGGAAGCCGCGCTGAAGGCCAAGGGCATCACGCCGGTCGCGGTCGAGAAGTTCAACATCAAGGACGTCGACATGACGGCCCAGCTGCTGAAGGCCAAGGAAGCCGGCGCCGAAGCGGTGCTGACCTACGGCATCGGCCCCGAGCTGGCGCAGATCGCCAACGGCATGACCAAGCTCGGCTGGAAGGTGCCGATGGTCGGCTCGTGGACGCTGTCGATGGCCAACTACATCGACAACGCCGGCCCCGGCGGCGAAGGCGCGCGCATGCCGCAGACCTTCATCCAGGAGCCGACCACGCCGAAGCGCCAGTCGTTCATC
>JBDUAG010000021.1:0-15221 GCA_040004785.1 Burkholderiales bacterium
GGCGTTCCGCGGCTACGGCGAGACGCTGACCGACTACAACTTCCGCCAGACCAGCATCGGGGCGGGTCTGACCTTCCTGCAGTTCTGATTGACGCCATGAACGAACCTCTCGGCCTCGACGGCGGCCTCACCAATTACGGCGACCGCGATTTCGCGCGCTACCTGCGGCGCTCGATGGCACGCTCGATGGGCTTGTCGAACGAGTTGCTGAACAAGCCGGTGATCGGCATCGCGGTCTCGCCCAGCGGCTTCAACAACTGCCACCGCTACATGCCGGAGTTGCAGGAGGCGGTCGAGCGCGGCGTGCTCGCGGCCGGCGGGCTGCCGCGCGCGTTCCCGACCGTGTCGCTGGGCGAGGTGTTCCTGAACCCGACCAGCATGATGTTCCGCAACCTGATGGCGATGGATGTGGAGGAGATGATCCGCGCCCAGCCGATGGACGCGGTCGTGCTGATCGGCGGCTGCGACAAGACCGTGCCGGCACAGCTGATGGGCGCGGCGTCGGCGAACAAACCGGCGATCCAGCTCGTTACCGGACCGATGATGACCGGCCGGCACAAAGGCGAGCGCCTTGGCGCTTGCACCGACTGCCGCCGCTTCTGGGGCCAATTCCGCGCCGGTGAGGTCGATGCCATCGAGATCGCGCAGGTCGAAGGGCGCCTCGCGACCACCGCCGGCACCTGCGCGGTGATGGGCACGGCCAGCACGATGGCCTGCATCACCGAGGCGATGGGGATGTCGCTGCCCGGCACCGCGGCAATCCCGGCGGTCGATTCGCAGCGGCTGGTCGCGGCCGAGGAATCGGGCAAGGCCGCGGTGCGCCTCGCGCGCCAGCCGATCACGCCACGCCAGATCATCACGCGCGAATCGGTCGAGAACGGCTTCCGGATGCTGATGACGCTGGGCGGCTCGACGAATGCGATCGTGCACCTGACGGCCGTCGCGGGCCGCCTCGGCATCCGCATCTCGCCCGAGCGGCTGAACCAGATCTCGGACGAGACGCCGGTGCTGGTCGATCTGAAGCCGGTCGGTGACGGCTACATGGAGGACTTCCACAGCGCCGGCGGCGTCGGCGCGGTGCTGCGCGAGCTGCGGCCGTTGCTGCATCTGGACTGCATCGCGGTCGATGGTCGCACGCTGCGCGAGCGCCTCGATGAGCCCGGCGGCTGGATCGACGCACAAGTGATCCGGTCGTTCGACGACCCCGTCTCGAAGGTGGGCGGCCTGATCGCGCTGAGCGGCACGCTCGCACCCAACGGTGCGATCTTCAAGCGCGCCGCCGCGACACCCGCGCTGTTCGAACACGAGGGCCGCGCGGTCGTGTTCGAGAACCTCGAAGACCTCGCCGCGCGCATCGACGACCCGAACCTCGACGTGAACGCGAACGACGTTCTGGTGCTGAAGAACGCCGGCCCGGTCGGCGCGGCGATGCCCGAGGCCGGCTACCTGCCGATCCCGAGCAAGCTCGCGAAGGCCGGCGTGAAGGACATGCTGCGCATCTCCGACGCGCGCATGAGCGGCACCGCCTACGGCACGATCGTGCTGCATGTGTCGCCCGAAGCCGCGGTCGGCGGGCCGCTCGCAGCGGTGCAGAACGGCGACCGCATCGCGCTGTCGGTGGCCAACAAGCGCATCGACCTGCTGGTGGAGCCGGCCGAGATCGCGCGCCGGCTGGAATCGTTCGTGCCACCGCCTGCGCCGCCGCGCGGTTACGCGGCGCTGTACCGGCGCAGCGTGCTGCAGGCGCCGCAGGGCTGCGACTTCGACTTTCTCGTGGGAGACGCGGAATGAGTCTGCAGGCTCGAGCACTGATCGATTTCGCGACCGCGGTCTACACCCACGCCGGCGTGGCCGAACTTGACGCGCGGCTCATCGCCGACTCGCTCGTGCAGGCCGACCTGTGGGGCCACCAGTCGCACGGCGTGCTGCGGCTAGGCTGGTACCTCGCGCGGCTGCAAAGCGGCGCGATGCACGCGAAGACGACGCCGGAGTTCGTGATGGACAACGGCACCGTCGCGGTGATCGACGGGCACGACGGCATCGGCCAGGTGCTGGCAGCCTTCGCGGCGCGCGAAGCGATCCGGCGCGCGAAGCAGCACGGCATCGGTGCGATCGGCGTGCGCAACTCCAACCACTTCGGCACGGCGATGTACTACACGCTGATGGCGCCACGCGAAGGGTGCGTGGCGCTGCTGACGACCAACGCGAGCCCGGCGATGGCGCCCTGGGGCGGGCGCGAAAAACTGGTCGGCAACAACCCGTGGTCAATCGCCGCACCGGCCGGTCGGCATGCGCCGATGGTGATGGACATCGCCAACACCGGCGTCGCGCGCGGCAAGGTCTACCTCGCACGGCAGCGCGGCGAGGCCATTCCCGAAGGCTGGGCGATCAACGCCGCCGGCGCGCCGACCACCGATGCGCAGGAAGCGATCGACGGCATCATCCTGCCTATGGCGCAGCACAAGGGCTATGTGATCTCGATGATGATGGACGTGCTCGCCGGCGTACTCACCGGCAGCGGCTTCGGCGCGCAAGTGAACGGCCCGTACCAGGCGGACAAACCGAGCCAGTGCGGGCACCTGATGATCGCGATGGATGTGGCGGCGTTCCAGCCGCCGACCGAGTTCGACGTACGCATGGAGCAACTCGTCGCCGCGATCAAGGCCGTGCCGGTGGCGGCTGGCTTCGACGAGGTGTTCTACCCCGGCGAGATCGAGGCACGAAACGATGCAAAGCACCGTGCGCAAGGCATCGTTCTGCCGGACGACACCTTGGCCGATCTCAGGAAGATTGCGGCAGAGACCGGGTTGGGGTCGCTGCTGCCCTTCTGATGCTTACTTGACGGTTTCCTTGGCCGCCGCCTTGGCAGCGGTGCCATGGGCCTTCGCCTTGGACTTGTGCACCTTGGCCTTGACCTTGTGCACGGTCTTCTCGGGCTCGCTCGAGACGGCGCCCTTGACGTTCTCGGTGGCCTGCTTGGCGGTCTCGGCGGTGGCCTTGCCGGCCTCCTTGACAGTGGTTCCGGCCTGCGCGTGAACGACGCCGGCGACGAGGATCAAGGCGAGTGCAGAGATGAGTTTTTTCATGGGGGCTCCTGCTGAGATTGACCACCATTGTTCGCTGCCGCTGCGACTCCGCCTGTAGGACGAACCGCCGCATCGCGCGTCAGCCGATGCCGCGCGCTGAAGGAGATCGGCATGCCACGGCCGCGGCTAAGCGCCCGATTTCGCCGCGGCCTTGTCGCTCCACAGCACGCCGCCGGTCGCCCAGTTCTGCTTCGCGATGTCGAAAATCAGGATGTCGACGCTGTCGGCCGAGGACCCGATCGTCTTCACGCAGGCTTCGGTGATCGCAGCGGCGAGCGCGCGTTTTTGCTCGGGCGTGCGGCCTTCGAACATGTCGATGCGGATCGTGGGCATGGGGGTGGTCTCCTGAAGAGTCAAGTGCGGTAGGAAGGGTCGGTTCGGTCGAGGCCGCGCAGCAGGGCCGGCCATTCGGCGTCACCGTCGAGTTCGCTGCCGTCGCCGATCCATTGACGATACGTCAGCGTCGCGAGCTCATCGCTGACCACGCTCACCCGGCCGCCGTTCGCGGCCATCGCGGCGAGTTGCGCCTGCGCGGCGCGGTCGAGCAGGTACATCAGCATCCAGCATTCGGCCACCGTGCGGCCGACCATCAGCGGGCCGTGATTCTCGAGGATCACGCCGTCGAGCGCGCCGAGATTCGCCACCAGGCGCGCCTGCTCCGCCGCGCCCAGGGCCAGGCCCTCATAAGCGTGGCGACCGAGCCGCCGATGCAGGCGCATCGCCCATTGCGAGGTCGCCTGCAAGCCGCCCGGCAGCATCGCGAGAGCCACCCCGGCGGGCGTGTGCAGATGCATCACGCACTCCACCTCGGGCCGCGCCGCATGCACCGCACCGTGGATCGCGAAGCCGCTCGGGTTGACGCGCGCATTCGACCCATCGACGACCTCGCCGCGCGTGTTCACCTTGACCAGGCCCGACGCCGTGATCTCGTCGAAGCGCGCGCCGAATGGGTTGATCAGGTACACGCCCGGCTCGCCCGGCACCGAGGCCGAGAGGTGGGTGTAGACGGTGTCGTCCCAGCCGCGCTGCGCCGCGAGGCGGTAGGCGGCGGCGAGGTCGACGCGGACCTCGCGTTCGGTGCGTTGATGGCGTGGCGGGGACATGCGGATGGCAGCGTTGGCGGCGCTGTGATTGTGCAGTCCGATTGGGGAGGTCAACCTAGATCGTCCCCCACGAACGTGGCCCCTGCGTCCCCCTTCCGGGCGCTTTTGCGTATGCAGCAGGAGACCTACTCTTCTTGCACTGCCCGGGGTCCTCCCGGCGAGGGACTGCACCATGATTCGAACCGCCGTTCTCTCGACACTGCTGCTGGTGCTCGCGATGCTTCCGGCGCACGGCGCGCCGGCGCCGCTCGGGCTGTTCACGATCGTCGATGGCGACGTCGTCGTGCTGCGCGACACCCACGAGTTCGCCGCCGCCGAGGGATTGGCGGTGCGCGGCGACGACATCGTGCGCAGCCGCGACGCCGCGCGCCTGGCCCGCATCGAGTTCACCGACGGCACGGTGCTCGACATCGGCCCGGCATCCGAGCTGATGCTGCAGCCGGACGCCTTCGCCGCTCAGGCCGGCGGCGGCGTGTCGCTGTACCTGTTGCGCGGCTGGCTCAAGGCGACGACAGGCCCCGGCAAGGGCGCGCCCACGGCCACGCTGGTCTCGCCGCAGCTCGGTGTCGCGCGCGTGGCTGGCAGCGTCGTCGTGCACGCCGCGCCGACCGTCGCGCTCGCGTTCGTCGAGAGCGGCCGGGCCGACGTGCTCGAGCGCGCCGCCGGCAGGCCGGAGGCCTCCCACGGATTGAACGATGGCGACGCGTTCGTCGCCATGAACGGCGCACCGGGCGAGTTGCGGCGGCGCGTGCCCCAGGACCTGACCCAAGGGATGCCGCGCGCGTTCACCGACTCGTTGCCGCGCCGCGCCGCGCAGTGGCAAGGTCGCAGCGTCCAGCCCGGACCGCCCAGCGAACCGGGCTACGCCAGCCTGGCGCCGTGGCTCAACGCCGAAGCCGCGTTGCGGCCGCCGTTCGTGAAGCGCTTCAGACCGCTGGCGCACGACCGCGCCTTTCGCGCCAGCGTGGTCGCGGACCTGCGCGCCCATCCCGAATGGGGCTGGGTGGTGTTTCCCGACAAATACAAGACCCGCTCCAAGCCGGTTGTCGCGGAGCGCCGCCCCACTGCGTCGCCGACGACGGTCGCCGAGCGAAAGGCACGGCCCGCGGCACCCGGGCCGTCGGTGGCGCCCGCCCCGCCCGCGCCGCCACCTGCGGCCGTCACTGCGCCAGCGACCGACGCTGCCATCGCCCAGGCACCCAAGACGGAGACCCCATGAAACTGCTGCTCAAGTTCAACCTCGTCTTCCTGATCGTGTTCGTCATCGGGTTGGCCACCATTGGCGCGCTCACCCGCCGGATGCTCGAACGCAACGCACAGGAGGAGGTGCTGCAACAGGCCCGCTTCCTGTTCGACGAGGCGCTGGCCGTGCGCTCGTACACCTCGACGCAGGTGGCACCGCTGCTGGAGACACAGATGAAGTACAGCTTCCTGCCGCAATCGGTGCCGGCGTTCTCGGCCACCGAGGTGATGGCGTCGCTGCAGAAGAACCACGCCGACTACAGCTACAAGGAGGCCACGCTGAACCCGACCAACCCGCGCGACCGCGCGATCGAATGGGAAGCGGACGTGATCGGCGAGTTCCGCAAGGCGGTGGACTCGAAGGAGTTCATCGGCCAGCGCGACACGCCTTCCGGCCGCGCGCTCTACATTGCACGCCCGATCCGCATCAGCGACGGCGCCTGCCTGCGCTGCCACAGCACGGTCGAAGCGGCGCCGCGCACGCTGGTCGACAAGTACGGCACGGCCAACGGCTTCGGCTGGCAGCTCGGCGAAGTCGTCGGCGCGCAACTCGTCTCGGTGCCGATGGCCATGCCGCAGGCGCGCGCGCATGCCGCCTGGGCGCTGTTCATGACCACCTTGTCAGCGGTGTTCGCTACGGTCGCGGTCGTGCTCAACCTGATGCTGTGGTGGCTGGTGATCCGACCGGTGACGCAGCTCTCGCGCATCGCCGATCGCGTCAGCCTGGGCCACATGAGCGAGCCGGCGTTCGAGGCCTCCGCCGCCGACGAGATCGGCGTGCTGGCGGCGTCGTTCACGCGCATGCGCAAGAGCCTGGTGCAGGCGATGCGCCTGCTCGAGCGCGAGGCGGTGGCCTGATGAGCGCGCGCCCGCTGCTCGACGACTTGTCGCCGCCGCCCGTCCGGCGGCTCGGCAAGTACGAGATCGTCGGCGTGCTCGGCCAGGGGGCGATGGGCATCGTCTACGACGCGTTCGACCCGCACATCAACCGGCGCGTCGCGGTGAAGGCGATCCGGGCGCCGCTGCTCGCCGGGCCGGCCCAGGCCCTGACCCTGGCGGCGCGCTTTCGCACCGAGGCGCGCGCGGCCGGGCGCCTGTCGCACCCCAACATCGTGTCGATCTACGAGTACGGCGAGGCCAGCGACGACCGGTTCATCGCGATGGAGTACGTGCACGGCGTGTCGCTGCTCGAACTCACCGCGCACGGCCGGCGCCTGCCGCTCGACGACGTGGCCAGCGTGATGACGCAACTGCTCGATGCCCTCGAGTGCGCGCACGCACAGGGTGTGTGGCACCGCGACATCAAGCCGGCCAACCTGTTGATCACCGGCGACGGCCGGCTCAAGGTGACCGACTTCGGCATCGCGCGCATCGAGTCGTCCGACCTGACGCTGCCGAGCTCGGTGCTCGGCTCGTCGGGCTACATGGCCCCCGAACGCTACACCGGCGAGGCACCCGACTGCCGCGTCGACATCTTCTCCTGCGGCGTGCTGATGTACGAGCTGCTGACGGGCAGCCAGCCCTACCGCGGCAGCAACAGCGAGGTGATGTACCAGGTTCTGAACGGCGAGCCACCCGCGCCGTCCACGCTGCGCATCGTGCGGCCGCCGCCGCAGCGCCTGGATGCCGTCGTCGCGCGCGCCACGGCTCGTGATCGCGACGCGCGCTACGCCAGCGCCGCAGAGATGCGAGAGGCGTTGCGCAACGCGGTCGGCGGCCCGATCCCGCCCACCCTGGCGACCGTCGCCATGCCGGATGCGCGCGCCACGGCCACCGACGCGCCGGCCGAGCGCGTCGTCCGCGGCGCGACGGTGCTGGACGCCAGCCTGATGGATGCGCTGACCACGCTGCTGGTGCAACAGCTCGGGCCGGTGGCGCGAATCGTCGTGCGCGATGCCGCCCGCCGCAGCCCGAGCGCGAAAGCCGCGATCGCCCGCATCGCCGCCGAAGCCCTGGACGCGACCGACCGCGATGCGTTCATCCGCCGCGCCCGCAGGCTGCTGGCCGCGCACATGCCGGCGCCGACGGCACCGCCGGTCAGCGCCCTGCCCGTGCTCGGCACCACGCCGATGACGGCCCCCGTCGCGGAGGCAGCGCGTCAGGTGCTGGCCGAGCACGTCGGCCCGCTTGCCGGCGTGATCGTGCGGCGCGCGGCCGCGGCGGCCACGAGCCGGGAGCAGTTCTTTGCCGCGCTTGCCGACGACGCCGGCGAGGATGTCGATCGCGCGCAGTTGTTGAAGCAGCTCTGGCGCATCGCCTGAGCACGCGTCATCCCAGCATGTCGCGCAGCACGCCACCGAGCTCTTCCACGGTGTTCTCTTTCTGCAGCAGCACGCGCACGCCGACCTTGATCGCTGCCGCGCGCAGCTCCTCGGAAAGGTATCCGGAACTGACCACGACCGGCAGGCCCGGCCGGATCACCCGCGCAGCGCGCGCGACGTCGAGCCCCGAGCCGCGCGGCATGTTGTAGTCGGTGACGACGATGTCGAACGCCGCCGGCTGCGCGCGCAGCGCCGCGATCGCGCCGGCAGCGTCGGTGCACACCGTGACGCGGTAGCTGGCGCGCTGCAGCAGGCCCTGCACCATCACGACCATCATCTCGTCGTCATCGACGTAGAGCACATGCTGGCCGGTGCCTTGCGGTGCCGCAACAGGATCTTCGGGCGCGAGCGGCGTGGCATCGATGTTGCCGGCGATCGGCAAGGCGACATGGAACGTACTGCCCTGGCCGGGCGCGCTCTCGACCGTGATCACGCCGCCGTGCTCGGCGACGATGCCGTGCACCACCGACAAGCCCAGCCCGGTGCCCTCGGCGCGCGCACGGGTCGTGAAGAAGGGCTCGAAGACGCGCGCGAGCGTCGCCTCGTCCATGCCGCTGCCGTTGTCGCGCACCCAGAGGTGGATCCACTCGGCGTGCGGCGCGTCGTGCTCGTCATAGGGCGGCGGCGGCGCACCCGCGCGCACCAGGCCGACCTCGACACGGCCGCGCGAACCGGGCAGCGAATGCCAGGCGTTGGTGCACAGGTTCATCACGACCTGCTGCATCTGGGTCGCGTCGGCATTGACCCAGAGGGGCTCGTCGGTCACGCGCACGACCAGCGCGACGCTCGCCGGCAGCGTCGTGCGCAGCAGGTCGAGCGTCTCTTCGAGCACCGGCTGCAGCGGCTGCAGCACCAGCTCGTGCGGCTGCCGGCGGCTGAACGCGAGGATCTGCTGCACCAGGCTGCGCGCGCGGCTCGCCGCCTTGCGGATCTGCTCCAGCCGCGCCTGGGCCGCGTGGCCGGGCGGCAGGTCTTGCTGCGCCAGCGCGAGGTTGCCGAGGATCGCCGCGAGGATGTTGTTGAAGTCGTGCGCGATGCCGCCGGCCAGCGTGCCGATGGCCTGCATCTTGTGCGTCTCGCGCAATTGCGCTTCGAGCTGCAGGCGGCGTGTTTCGGCCTCCTTGCGGTCGGTGATGTCGGTGCCCTGGACGATGAAGCAATCGACGTTGCCCGCCGCGTCCTTCACCGCGGTGATCGCGGCGGCGGCGACGCGCGGTTCGCCCGTGGGTGAATTGAACATGTCCTCGCTCAGCACCGGGCAGTTCGCCTGCGCCGCCTCGCGCAGACGAGCGGGCCAGCGCGCGCGCATCTCGGGCGTGTGGCGCCACCAGACCGTGTCCCAGATCAGGCTGCCGACGATCTGCTCGGGTGGCACCGCGCCGTTGTCGAGGGGCAGCTGCTCGCTGATCTCGAGCACATGGCCCTGCGGACCCAAGATGACCATGAACTGGAACTGCTGGTTGAACACGCTGCGAAAGCGCTGCTCGCTGAGCTGTCGATCGGCGCGAGCCTGCTGCAGCGCCAGTCGCGCGTCGCGCAACTCGGCCTTCAGGCGCCGCAGCACCACGCCGGTGGCCGCGCTGGGCGTCGGCAGGCGGAGTGTCTTGGCGGCGGGTCGGCGCTGGCGCATGGGGTGGGCGGTCGCAGCGCGCAGTCTAGGGCCTGCCGTGGCGGGCGAATCAGCGTGCCGGATGCACGGCATCCGCCAGTTGCAGCGCCAGCGCGTTGTGCCGCTCCACCAGCACCGGCAGCTCGAGCGTCGTGAGCTGCCCGTCTCGCACGACGACGCGGCCGTCGACGATGCTGTGCTGCACGCGCGGCACCTGGCAGAACAGCAGCGCCGCGAGCGGGTCGCGCTGCGCGCCGGTCATACCGACGTCCAGCAGCGGCACGGTGACGATGTCGGCCGCCATGCCGACGGCGAGCGCACCGATGTCGTCGCGGTTCAGCACCTTCGCGCCGCCGATCGTGGCGATCTCGAGCGCCTCGCGCGCACTCATCGCCGACGGGCCTGTCACCGCGCCGTGCGCGACCCGCTGCAGCAGCATCGCCATGCGCACCTCGCCGAGCATGTGGCCGGCGTCGTTCGAAGCCGCGCCATCGACGCCGATGCCGACGCTGACGCCCGCATCGCGCATCGCGCGGATCGGCGCGATGCCCGAGGCAAGCCGCATGTTCGAGCACGGGCAATGCGCCACGCCGGTGCCGGTGCGGGCAAACAGCGCGATGCCCTGCGCATCGAGCTTGACGCAATGCGCGCACCACACATCGGGCCCGACCCAGCCCAGCGACTCGGCGTATTCGGCCGGCGTGCAGCCGAACTTGTCGCGCGTGTAGGCGACATCGAAATCGTTCTCGGCGAGGTGGGTGTGCAGCGAGACGCCGTGCGCGCGCGCGAGCACCGCCGAATCGCGCATCAGCTCGCGGCTGACGGAGAACGGCGAACACGGCGCGACAACGATGCGCTGCATGGCGAAGCGACCAGGGTTGTGCCAGCGCTCGATCACACGCTGGGTGTCCTTCAGGATCGCCGCTTCGTCCTCGACCACGCGATCCGGCGGCAAGCCGCCCTTCGATTCGCCGACGCTCATCGAGCCGCGCGCCGCATGAAAGCGCATGCCGATCTGCGCCGCGGCCTCGATGCTGTCGTCCAGGCGCACGCCGTTCGGGTAGATGTAGAGGTGGTCGCTGCTCGTCGTGCAACCCGACAGCAGCAACTCGGCCATCGCCGTCTGCGTGCTCACGCGCACCATCTCGGGCGTGAGATTCGCCCAGATCGGATAGAGCCCGCGCAGCCAGCCGAACAACTCGTTGTCCTGCACGCAGGCGCGGGTCAGCGTCTGGTACATGTGGTGGTGCGTGTTGACCAGGCCGGGGATGACGATCTGGTCGCGCGCGTCGATCACCTCATCGGCGGTCGTCGGCAACTCGGCGGTCGGGCCGACGGCCTCGATGACGTTGTCGCGCACGAACACGGCAGCGTCCGCGATCTCGCGGCGCTGCGCATCCATCGTGACGAGGAGTCGGGCGTTGCGGATCAGGAGCGTAGTCATCTTGTTGCCTTGGTGCACGCCGCGGCAGGGCATGGCTGACTTCCACGCTCTCGGAACACCACGGTCGTTGTGGCCAAGCCGGGAGTGGGAGGGTCGGCGCAGTGAATAAGAAATTTACCTGAACGGAGCCGGCCCTCCCAGTGCCGGCTTGGCACGCTCAGACGCAGAACTCAATGAGCCTCAGCCATCTTCGCAGCCGCCACCGCATCCTCCGCCCCACCCTTGCTGCCGTTGAAGTACAGGTTCAAGACGACAGCAGCAATCGCCGTTAGCAGAATCCCCGACTCCAGCAGCGGGTGCAGCGCATGCGGCATTTGCTGGCTCCAGCGCGGCGCGACCAGCGGGATCATGCCGGCGCCGATGGCGATCGCGACGATGTAGAGGTTGTGGCGGTTGTGCTTGAAGTCCACGTTCGCGAGGATGCGGATGCCGGTGGCCGCGACCATGCCGAACATCACCAGGCCCGCGCCACCGAGCACGAACTGCGGCACCGACTCGACCAGCGCGCCCATCTTCGGCAACAGCCCGAGCACGATCATGATGAGGCCGGCGGCCACGCACACATACCGGCTGCGCACGCCGGTGACGCCAACGAGGCCGACGTTCTGCGAGAAGCTGGTGTAGGGGAAGGTGTTGAACAGCCCGCCGATCAGCGTGCCCAGGCCATCCGTGCGCAGGCCCGCGGCGAGCTCGGCTTGCGAGATCGGCTTGTCGGTGATGTCGGAAAGCGCCAGGAACATGCCGGTCGATTCGATCATCACGACGATCATCACCAGCGTCATCGTCAGCACCATCACCGGGTCGAAGGTGGGCAGCCCGAAGACAAACGGCGTGACGACGTCGAACATGTTCGCCTTTGCGACCTTCTCGAAGCCCATCTTGCCCATCGCCACCGCGACGACGCAGCCGGCAATGATGCCGATCAGCACCGAGACGTTGCCCAGGAAGCCCTTGGAGTAGCGCGCGATCAGCAGGATCACGACCAGCACGAACAGCGCGATGGCCATGTTGTCGAGCGCGCCGTAGCTCGGGTTGTCGAGCATCGGGATCGAGCCGGGCAGCTTCATCGCGGGCGCCGAAGCGGCCGCGGCGTTCGCCTTCACGCCATCGACCATCGCGACCAGCTTGGGCACGTCGACGTTCTGTGCCAGGTTCGGCGGCCCGCCCATGGCCCAGCCGATGCCGACGCGCATCAGGCTGATGCCAATGACGGCAATGATGGTGCCGGTGACCACGGGCGGGAAGAACCGCAGCATCCGGCTGATCAGTGGCGCGATGATCATCGAGATGATGCCGGCGCCGATGATGGCGCCGAAGATTGCGCGCGCGCCGTCGAGACCGGGCACGGCGTTGGCCATCGCCACCATCGGGCCGACGGACGCGAAGGTCACGCCCATCATCACCGGCAGCTTCACGCCGAACCATTTGGTGAAGCCAAGTGACTGGATCAGCGTGACCAGCCCGCAGCAGAACAGGTCGGCCGAGATCAGCTGCACGATCTGATCGGGCGACAGCTTGAGCGCGCGGCCGACGATCAGCGGCACCGCGACCGCACCGGCGTACATCACCAGCACATGCTGCAGGCCGAGGGCGGCGAGGCGCGGAACGGGAAGCTTCTCGTCGACGGGGTGCACGGCAGTCGTCATGGTCAAGTCCTCCTTGCAGTTACTTGGGCGCGCCGGCCTGGTACCAGCGGCCGATCAGCGCGCGTTCGGCGTCGGTGATCTGGGTTGCGTTGTTCATCGGCATGACCTTGAGCACGACCGCCTGCTGGTAGATCGCCTGGGCATGCTTGGCGATCTCGTCGGCCGAATCGAAGCGCACGTTCTTGCTCTGCATCGCGGGACCGTGGCACATCACGCAGCGCTGCGTGAGGATGCCTTGCACGTCGGCGAACGTGGCCGGCGCAGCAGCGGCCACGACTGGCTGAGGATCGGGCTTGACGGCCCAGATCGTGCCGATCAGCAGCAGCGTGCCGATGATGGCGTAGTGCCACGGCACCGGCTTGCCGAAAGCGAGCGCCTTGTGGCGCAGCGCGAACGAAAAGCGGATCAGCGCGCCCGCCACCATGATGGCCACCAGCACCACCCAGTTGTACTTGGCGCCGTAGGTGAAGCCGTAGTGGTTGCTCATCATCGCGAACAGCACCGGCAGCGTGAAGAAGGTGTTGTGCACGCTGCGCTGCTTGCCGCGCTGGCCGTGCACCGGATCGACCGGCTGACCGGCCTTGATCGCGGCGACCACGGTGCGCTGGCCCGGGATGATCCAGAAGAACACGTTGCCGCTCATCGTCGTGGCGATCATCGCGCCGACCAGCAGGAACGCGGCGCGGCCGGCGAACAGGTGGCACGACAGCCACGACGCGAACACGATCAGCACGAACACGCAAGCACCGACGATCTCGTCGCCGTGCTCGCCGCGGCCGAGCGTGCGGCAGATCGTGTCGTAGAGCACCCAGAACGCGACGAAGAAGCCGAGCGCGGTGCAGATCGCCGCGGTCGGCGTCCAGTCGAACAGGCTCTTGTCGATCAGGAAGGTGCTGGCGTTGAACAGGTAGAGCACCGTGAACAAGGCGAAGCCGGTGAGCCACGTGGAGTAGCTCTCCCACATCGACCAATGCAACTGCTCGGGCACGTAGCCTGGCGAGACCGGGTACTTCTGGTGGTGATAGAAGCCGCCGCCGTGCACGCCCCACTGCTCGCCGCCGACGCCCTTGTCGGCATCCTTCGCGTCTTTCGGCGGGGTCAGGCTGTTGTCGAGCGAGACGAAATAGAACGAGGCGCCGATCCAGGCAATGCCGGTGATGACGTGGGCCCAGCGCAGCAGCAGGTTGACCCAGTCGAGAAGGTACGCTTCCATGCGGTGTGTCTCTCCAGAAGGTCGCAGGGCCCGCAAGAAGCAGGCCTGTGCGTTCCCTCACCACGGCGGGCTCTGTGAGGATCGAACGTCACGACCGGTCGAGACAACCGGGCTCCGCGGCGACGTCGAATAAGTGTATACACTTTCAATGATTCATCGCATACGTGTAAACCCTGAATCGGTTCAGCTTCCGCGGTAGGTCGAATACGCGAACGGGCTCGCCAGCAGTGGGACGTGGTAGTGCTGGCCGACCGTGGCGAGGCCGAAATCGAGCGGCACCTCGTCGAGGAACGGCGGATCGCTGAGCGGCGTGCCGAGACCGCGGAAGTACGCCGCCACGCCGAACACCAGCCGATAGCGCCCGGGCACGAAGCTCGCGCCATCCAGGAGCGGGCCGTCGGAGCGGCCGTCGTGGTTCAAAGCGATCCGCTTGATCAGCGTCGGCGTGGCACCGTCGAGGCGGTAGAGCGCGACGGCCATTCCGGCGGCCGGGCAACCGTTGGCGGTGTCGAGTACGTGGGTGGTGAGCTTTCCCATGGTGTCCTTGGGTATTGGCTGAAAAAGGGCTTGAACTGCGAACAAAAGTGTATACACTTTGATTCGCAACGCAAGCACAATATTCCATGTCCCGCCCCGCCCCGCAACTCGAAGTGATCCGCTCCACGAAGGCTGGCGGTGCGCGCGCGGCCGAGTCCGGCGCCAACGCCAACAACGCCACCCAGCGCATCGCCGACTCGATCACCACCGCCATCGTCGAGCGCCGGCTGATGCCCGGCACCAAGCTGGCCGAGCAGAAGATCGCCGATGTGTTCAAGGTCTCGCGCACGCTGGTGCGTCAGGCGCTGATGCAGCTCAGCCGAGACAAGCTGATCACGCTCGAGCCGGCGCGTGGTGCGCGCGTCGCCGAGCCGAGCGTCGAGGAAGCGCGCCAGGTGTTCGAGGCTCGCAACATGCTCGAAGCCGCGATGATCAAGCGCGCCGCGACCGAGCTCACGCCGGCGCAGATCGCCGAGCTGCGCGCGCATCTTCAGGCTGAAGGCCTCGCAGTGAAGCGCACCGACGTGTCCGGCCGCACGCGGCTGCTGGCCGACTTCCACGTCGTGATCGCGCGCATGCTGGGCAACGAGGTCCTGGCCGACATGCTCGGCGATCTGGTCTCTCGCTGCTCGCTGATCGCGCTGATGTACCAGAGCGCGCATTCGGCCGAGCATTCGTTCGACGAGCACGTCGCGATCGTCGACGCGCTCGCGGCGCGCGACGCGCGTGCCGCCGTCAAGCTGATGGAATCTCACCTGCACAACGTAGAACGCAACCTGCAACTCGACCCGCGCATGCCCGATCTCGAATCGGTATTGCTGCCGCGTTGACCCACCACCGGATGCCCCGCCATGATGACGAAGGACTACCCCCGCGACCTGATCGGCTATGGCCGCGACGTGCCGCAAGCGCAGTGGCCGGGCAACGCGAAGATCGCGCTGCAGTTCGTGCTGAACTATGAAGAGGGCGGCGAGAACTGCGTGCTGCACGGCGACCCGTCGTCCGAGACCTTTCTGTCGG
>JBDUAG010000374.1:0-4472 GCA_040004785.1 Burkholderiales bacterium
CCGCCCTTGTACGGGATGTACTCCCACTTCGCGTTCGTCGCCTTCTCGACCGCGATGCCCGCGAGGTGCGGTGCGCTGCCCATCGCGGTGACGGCGAAGTTCAGCTTCGTCTTCTGCGAGAGCGCGACCAGCTCCTTCAGGTCGCTCGCCGGCACCGAGGGGTGCACGACCAGCAGGTGCGGCGAGTACGCGAGCATGCCGACGCCGCGCAGATCCTTGTCCGGGTCGAACGGCAGCTTGGCGTAGACCGACGCGGTGATCGCGAGTGCGCCCACGTCGCACAGCGGCAGCGTGTAGCCGTCGGCCGGTGCCTTCGCGACCGCGTCGGTGCCGGTGTTGCCGTTCGCGCCGGGGCGGTTCTCGACGATCACCGTCGTCTTCAGCGCCTCGCCCAGCGGCGCGCTGACAGCGCGCGCGATGATATCCGATGACCCGCCCGGCGTGTATGGCACGACGATGCGGACCGGTTTGCCGCCCGGCCACGCCTGCGCTTGCGCGGCGGTGCAGCCGACGGCAAGGGCCAGCATCGCAATCCAGTGCTTCAACATGGCGAGTTCCCCGTTTAGTTGTCCGTCGTCGTACAACTAGATTAGTGCAACTCCGCCGATTTCGCAAGCCCGGTTTGCCCGGATCAGCTGGTTTCGCCGCTCAGCAGGGCAGCCCGGCGGCGCCGTTCGCGGCTGTTCGCCAGGTGCGTGCGCATCGCCGCGCGTGCGGCCTCGACGTCCTGGTTCTCGATCGCGTCGAGGATGCTGCCGTGCTCGGCATTGACACGCCGCAGATACGCTTGGCGCTCGTCGTCCGTGGCGCGCGACGGATCGAGCCTGGCGCGCGGGATGATCATCGAGCCCAGCGTGGCCATCAGGCTCGCGAAGTGCGGGTTCTGCGTCGCGCGCGTGATCTCCTGGTGGAACTGGAAGTCGGCCGCCACCGCATCGCGCCCGGCCTCGACGGCCTGGGTGAAGGCATCCAGCGCGTCGCGCATCACGACCAGGTTCTGCGGCGTGCGGCGCTGGGCGGCAAGGCCTGCAGCCTCGGTCTCGACGCCGATGCGCAGCTCCAGCATCGCGACCACGTCGCGCAAGGTCGCGAGTTGCTCAGGCGCGATCCGGAACGCCGACGAATCGCCCAGCCCGACGACGAAGGTGCCGACGCCGTGGCGCGTCTCGACCAGGCCCGACGCCTGCAACTTGGAGATCGCCTCGCGCACGACGGTGCGGCTGACGCCGAACTCGCCCATGAACGCCGCCTCGGTCGGCAACTTGTCGCCGGGCGAGAGCCGGCCATCGCGAATGCGGTCGCCGAGTGACTCGACGAGTTCGTGCGCCAGGGTGCGGGCGCGGCGACGGGGAGCGGGGATGTTCATGACGATCGGTACAAACCCCGACGGGGCTCTCTTGACAGCGGGACTTGGAACGCTAACATTGCGTGTGTTGTACGACAACTGATGACGAACAACAACAAATTATCGCGCCGACCCGAAAAGGCAATCCGTTCTAACCCTGGCAGACCGCTCCGAATGTCCTCAGCCGCCGTTTCCGCCACTGCCTTCAAGCGACTGCTTCTCACCGGCGCCGCGGGCGGCCTGGGCCGCGAACTGCGGCGTCGCCTGAAAGCGCATTGTGCGGTGCTGCGGCTCAGCGATATCGCCGATCTTGGCGCCGCCGCGCCGGGCGAAGAGTTGATGCCCGCGGCCCTCGAAAAGGCGGATGCGGTGCTTGCACTGCTCGCCGACGTGGACGCGGTCGTGCACCTCGGTGGCATCTCGGTCGAGGGTCCGTTCGAGCCGATCGTGCAGGCCAACATCGTCGGCACCTACAACCTCTATGAAGCGGCGCGCCGCCACGGCGTCAAGCGCGTCGTGTTCGCCAGCTCGAACCACGTCACCGGCTTCTACCGGCAGGACGAAGTCATCGACGCGACCATGCCGATGCGGCCCGATGGCCACTACGGCCTGAGCAAGGCCTTCGGCGAAAACCTGGCGCAGTTCTATTGCGATCGCTACGGCGTCGAGACCGTGAGCCTGCGCATCGGCTCGTCGTTCCCCGAGCCCGCCGATCGCCGCATGCTCGCCACCTGGATGAGCTACGACGACCTCGAGCGCCTCGTGGTCGCGAGCCTGACCGCGCCGGTGGTCGGCCACAGCGTGATCTACGGCGTGTCCGACAACGCCACGACCTGGTGGGACAACACGCCGGCCAGGCACATCGGCTACCGGCCGCAGGACAGCTCCGAGCCGTTCCGCGCTGCCGCGATGGCGCGGCAGCCGGTGCTCGACCTGAACAACCCCGCGACGCTGTATCAAGGCGGTGGCTTCGTCACCAAAGGCCCCTACGAATGAAGCGGTCAGCCTGACCGCCCGACAACGTCCACACCGGAGACAACCATGACGCTCAAACTCAAGACCCTGCCCAGCCTGATCGCCGTTGCCGTGCTCGCCCTGTCGACCACGGCCTCGATGGCGCGCACCTTCCGCTCGGCCGAAGTGCATGCCAAGGACTACCCGACCAATCAGGCCGTGATGCACATGGGCGAGGAGCTCTCGAAGGCGACGGGCGGGAAGGACACGATCAAGATCTTCGGCGACAGCGCCCTCGGCTCGGAGAAGGACACGGTCGAGCAGGTCAAGATTGGCGCGCTCGACATGGTGCGCGTCAGCTCCGCATCGTTCCACGGCATCGTGCCGGAGTCGGTGATCCCGTCGCTGCCGTTCCTGTTTCGCGACATCGAGCACTTCCGCAAGACCATGTACGGGCCGCAGGGCGACAAGATCCTCGCCGCGTTCGACAAGGCCGGCTTCATCGGCCTGGCGCTGTACGAAAGCGGCGCGCGTTCGGTCTACGCGAAGAAGCCGATCAAGACCTTGGCCGACATGAAGGGCATGAAGATCCGCGTGCAGCCGTCCGACCTGATGGTCAGCCTGGCCAGCGCGATGGGCGCCTCGCCCACGCCGATGCCGTTCGCCGAGGTCTACACCGGCCTGAAGACCGGGCTCGTCGATGCGGCCGAGAACAACTACCCGTCCTACGACGAAAGCAAGCACTTCGAATCGGCGCCGGTCTTCTCCGAGACCATGCATGTGATGACGCCCGAGGTGCTGGTGTTCTCGAAGAAGATCTGGGACACGCTGACCAAGGAAGAGCAGGCCGCGATCCGCGCCGCCGCCAAGGCCTCGGTGCCGTACTACGTGAAGCTCTGGGAGCCGCGCGAGGTCGCTGCGAAGGCGGCAGTCATCAAGGGCGGCGCGAAGGTCATCCCCGCGGCCGATATCGACCGCAAGAGCTTCGTCGAGGCCGAGAAGCCGGTCTGGGACAAGTTCGCCACCACGCCGGAGCTGAAAGCGCTCGTCACCGACATCACGAACGCCAAGTGATGTGACGGTGGACGTGTTGCGATGAACTGGCTCACTGCCATCAATTCGAGGCTCTCGCGCTGGGCGATGTACATCGCCTGCGCCTGCCTCCTCGGCCTGCTCAGCGTCGTCGTCTACGGCGTCGTGCTGCGCTATGTGTTCAACAACGCACCGGCCTATGTGGAGCAGGTCGCGCTGCTGCTGGTGATCTCGGTGGCGATGTTCGGGGCCGCGGCGGGCGTGCGCGATGCCGGCCACATCGGGCTGGATTCGCTGGTCGCGATGTTGTCCGCGCGGGTCCAGTACTGGTGCAGCCTCGTCGTCTTCGTGCTCAGCATCGTGTTCGGGTTGGCGCTGCTGGCCGGCAGTGTCGAGATGGCGGTCTCGACCTACGCCAGCACGATCCCGACGCTCGGCCTGTCCGAGGCCTGGCGCTACCTGCCGGTCGTGCTCGGCGGCACCCTGATCGCCGTGTTCTCCATCGAGCACCTGATCGCTCGGCTCCAAGGCACCAAGGTGATTCGATCATGGCACTGACCGTTCTCTGTCTGGGGTTCGTCCTCCTGTTGATCCTCGGCGTGCCGGTCGCGTTCGCGATCGGCCTGGCGTGCCTGGCAACCTTCGCGGTCGAGGGCCTCCCGTTCGAGACCGCGATCCAGATGATGGTCTCGGGCATGAACGTGTTCTCGTTCCTCGCCATCCCGTTCTTCATCTTCTCGGGCGAGCTGATGCTGCACGGCGGCATCGCCGACAAGATCCTCGACTTCGCGCGCAGCATGGTCGGCCACCTGAAGGGCGGCCTCGGCCTGGCCAACGTGATGGCGAGCACGCTGTTCGGCGGCGTCTCCGGCTCGCCCGTGGCCGACACCTCGGCGATGGGCGGCGTGATGATCCCGATCATGAAGCGCGAGGGCTACAGCGCGGCGTACGCGGTCAACGTGACGACGCACGCCTCGCTCTCCGGCGCGCTGATGCCGACCTCGCACAACATGATCATCTACGCCTTCGCCGCGCAAGCTGCGACCGGGATGATCGGCGGCCACGTCATCAAGGGCGTGTCGATCGGCGACCTGATGTTCGCCGGCCTGATCCCGGTGTTCTGGATCATGGTCTGCATGCT
>JBDUAG010000375.1:0-4451 GCA_040004785.1 Burkholderiales bacterium
CCGCGATGAGGCTGGGAAGGGCCGCGTACACCGAGCGGGCGACGGTCGGGTAGCCCGGTCGGAGGCCGACCTTGAGCAGTTCATCCAGGTAGTCATCCCGGAGGGTCGTCGTGTCGACGAGGCCCCCATTGAGCACGGCGCGCACGATGGGTTTGGGCTCCAGTCCGGCGAGCATCGGGCCGATACCGGGCGCGAGGACGCCGGTCACGATGAACCGGGCCAAGAAGCCGGACCTCTTGATGCCGCCGGCGTAGTCATACGGATTGATCGCCACGACGCGCCGGACTCGCTCGGGGAGATCGGCCGCTGTCGTGAGGGCCAGCACCGCGCCCATGGACTCGCCGAGCAGCGTCACGTCGCGCAGATCGAGTCGCGTGATGAGGTTCTTGACGGCAGCGCACATGGCGGGCTCTTCATACGAGGCGCCGGACACGATCTGTGAGTAGCCCATGCCGGGCAGATCGAGCGCGTACACGGTGTACCGATCCTTCACCAAGGCAATCAGGTCGCGGAAGTGTTCGGCCTGGGTGCGCACGGTGTGCAGCAAGACCAACGGTGCGCCCGTTCCGCCCGTGATGTAGCGGAGTCGGCCCTGGCCTCGATCGCTTGGTCCCGTCGGGTCGATGAAGTGGCTGCTGGTTCCCGGGATCGCGATGCCGGATGGGGTATCGCTGGTGATAGACATTTTCGTCTCCCTGAATGCGTGGTGGCGATTTGCCGTATTCATGTTGAAGAGGGTGCGATTCGCGCGGTGGCTGTGAGCGGCGCAGCGACCGTCGCCTGCGCCGGGCTGTCACGCCGGATGCGGAACCAGGCCGCGTACAGCGCCGGCACGAAGACCAGCGTGAGCGCCGTGGCGACCACCAGGCCGCCCATGATCGAGATCGCCATCGGTCCCCAGAACACGCTGCGCGTGAGCGGGATCATCGCCAGCACCGCCGCAGCGGCCGTCAGCACCACGGGACGCGAGCGCCGCACGGTGGCGTCGACGATGGCGTCCCAGGGCTTGGCGCCATGCGCGATGTCCTGGTCGATCTGGTCGACCAGGATGATCGAGTTGCGCATGATCATGCCGCTCAGGGCAATCACGCCGAGCAGCGCGACGAAGCCGAACGGCGCCTGGAATATCAGCAGCGCCGGCACCACGCCGATCAGCGCCAACGGTGCCGTCATGAACACCATGAACAGCCGCGAGAAGCTCTGCAGCTGGATCATCAGCAGCGTCAGCATCACCGCGAACATCGCCGGGAACACCGCGAACAACGCGACGTTGGCCTTGTCGCTTTCTTCGATGGCGCCCCCGTCCTCGATGCGGTAACCCGCGGGCAGGCTGTCGACGATGGGTTGCAGCGACGGCCGGATCTGCGCCGTGGCATAGGGGCCCTGCACGCCGTCGACGAGGTCGCTGCGCACGGTGAGCGCCATGTCGCGGTTGCGCCGCCACAGCACCGGCTCCTCGAAGGCCGGCTCGATGCGCGCCACCTGGGACAGCGGCACGCTGACGCCGCTGCGCGCGAAGACCTGCAGGTCGCCGAGTTGACCGAGGCTCTTGCGCTCCTCGGGGGAGGCCCGCACGACCACGTCGACGAGCTCTTCGCCGCGGCGGATCTGCGTCACCGGCGCACCGTCGAGCGTGGTCTGCACCAGGCTTTGGATGTCTGCGCTGGACAGGCCCAGAAGCCGTGCCTTGTCCTGATCGACGTGGACCTTCACCGAGCGGACCTGCTCGTTCCAGTCGAGCTGCGTGTCGCGCACCAGCGCGCTCTGGCGGACCGTGTCGCGCACCTGGTAGGCGATCTCCCGCACCTTCGCCTTGTCGGGGCCCATCACGCGGAACTGGACCGGGAAGCCCACCGGCGGGCCGAACTCCAGGCGCGTGACACGCGCAATGACGTCGGGCAACGCCTCGTCCTTGGCGAACAGGCTCATCAGGCGGTAACGCACACGTTCGCGCTGTTCGATGCCCGCCGTCTTGATGACGAACTGGGCGAAGCCCGGGTTCGGCAATTCCGGCTGGATCGACAGGTAGAAGCGCGGCGTGCCGGCACCGGTGTAGGCGGTGAAGAACTCGATGTCCGGGTCCTTCGCCAGCCGCGCCTCGAGCAGCTTCACCTGGCGCTCCGTCGCGGCGAAAGACGCACCTTCACGCAGTCGCAAGTCGACCAGCAGTTCCGGCCGCGATGCGGTGGGGAAGAACTGCTGCTGCACCGTCAGCATGCCGGCACCGGCGATGCCGAACAGCAGGACCGTGATGCCGATCACCAATGCCCGGCGATTGACGGCCCAATCGATGATGGCGCGGAACCGACGGTAGACCGGCCGGTCATAGGGGTCGTGGTGCTCGGTGGCCTTCAGGTTCTTCGGCAGCAGCAGCAGGCCCAGGTAGGGCGTGAACACCACGGCGACCACCCACGACAGGATCAGGGCCACCCCGACGACCCAGAAGATGCCGCCGGCATACTGGCCGGCGATGGACTTCGCGAAGCCGACGGGCATGAACCCCGCGGCCGTGACCAGCGTGCCGGTCAGCATCGGAAACGCGGTGGTCGTGTAGGCATGGGAAGCGGCTTCCAGGCGGTCCCAGCCTTGCTCCAGCTTCACCATCATCATCTCGACAGCGATGATGGCGTCGTCCACCAGCAGGCCCAACGCGATGATCAGCGCGCCCAGCGAGATGCGGTCCAGGGCCCAGCCCGCCAAATACATGACCGTTGCCACCAGCCCCAACACCAGCGGCACCGAAGCGGCCACCACGATGCCGGTGCGCCAGCCCAGGAACAGGAAAGAGACGGCCAGCACAATGGCCAGCGCTTCCAGGAACGAGCGCTCGAACTCCCAGACCGACTCCGCCACCACCCGCGGCTGGTCGGCGTACTGCTGGATGTCGACGCCCGCCGGCAGTTCCTGCCGCACCTGTGCCATGCGCTGTTCCAGCGCGTGCCCGAAGTCCATCACGTTGCCGTTGGGCTGCATCGTCACGCCGATGGCCAGCACCGGCACGCCGTTGTGGCGGATGGTCAGGCTCGGCGGGTCCTCGTAGCCGGCGCGCACCGTGGCGATGTCCGCGAGCCGCAGCAGCTGGCCGCCCACTTCGAGCGTCACCTTCTCGATGTCAGCGGTGCTGTGCAGCCCGCCGTCCACGCGCACCTGGACACGGTCGTGCGTGGCGTCGGTCGACCCTGCCGGGGCCACCAGGTTCTGACGCGCCAGTGCGTCGAACACGGCCGTGGGCGCTATGCCCAGCGCGGCCAGCCGCCGGGTGGACAGCTCCACGTACACACGCTCCGCCTGCTTGCCCAGCACGTCGACCTTGCCGACATCCTCCACGCCCTGGAGGCGCCGCTTCACGTCTTCGGTGACCGCCAGCAGCTCGGCCATCGACAGTTCCGGCGCGCTCAACGCGTAGAGCACGCTGTAGCGGTCGTTGTACTCGTCGTTGAAGAACGGCCCGCGCACGCCCTCGGGAAACTCCTGGCGCACGTCGCCGATCTTCTTGCGCACCTGGTACCAGGCGTTGTCCAGTTCGGCCTTGCTGCTGCCGCCTTTCATCCACAGCGTGATGCCGCCGTAGCCCTGGCGCGCGAAGCTGCGCACGTAGTCGAAGTGCTCCAGCTCCTGCAGCCGGCGCTCGATGCGGTTGAGCACCTGGTCCTGCACGTCCTGCGCGGTGGCGCCCGGCCACACGACGATGGCCGTCATCTGCGGTACGTCGAAGTTGGGGTCCTCCAGGCGGCCGAGACGGCTGAAGGAGATGACGCCGACGATGAGCGTCGCGATGAGCATGAACAGCACCATCGGCCGGTGCGTGACGGCCCAGTGCGAAAGATTGAATTGCTTCATGAGCTGCTCTTGGCGGCGGCTGCCGTCGCGGTTTCAGGAGTGCGTTCGACGGCGCGCACTTTGAGGCCGGCATCGAGCTTCTGCGCGCCGACGCTGACCACCCGGCTGCCGTCGGTCAGGCCGGTGACGCGCACCGAAGCGTCGTCGATCGCCGCCACCTGGACCGGTTTGAACACGAGGCCGGAGCCCTTGGCATCCAGCACCCAGACGCCGGCCGCCCCGCTGGCCTTCACGAGCGCGGTGACCGGCAGGACGATGGACGCCGGCCCGACGGGCGGCCCCGACAGGTTTAGCTGGATGGTGCTGCCCAGTGGCAGCGCCGCGACCTGCGCGCGCGATTCAAGGGCCGCGGCGTAGCGCACGCGGAAGGTCCGGCCCTGCGCGCTGGCCAGCGGCGAGAGTTCGCGCAGCACCAGCGGCAGCGACGCCTTCGGGTCATTCGTGGCATCGTTCCACGGCGTGGCCACGGCGGCGAGGGTGCGCGCCCGGCCGACCCATTCTTCAGGCAGATCCGCGACGATCTCGCGTTCGCCTTCGCGGGCCAGCGACAGCACCGGCTGGCCTTCGGTGACCACCTGGCCGCGCTCGAAGCGCAGCGCGGTGACCAGGCC
>JBDUAG010000376.1:0-4434 GCA_040004785.1 Burkholderiales bacterium
TCGAGGCCTCGGCGCGGTGCGCGGTGCCGAACGCGTCGTGCACGAAGATGTCGCACAGCGCGGCCATCTTCTTCGCGAGCGCCTCGTCGTTCTTCTTCTCGCCCTTGTTGACGCGGCAGTTCTCGAGCATCACGAGTTGGCCCGGCGAAACAGTCACGCCATCGACCCAGTTCGCGATCACCGGCACCTCGCGGCCCATCAACTCCCCGAGCCGCTTCGCGACCGGCGCGAGCGAGTCCGCGGGCTTGAACTCGCCTTCGGTCGGGCGGCCGAGGTGCGAGGTGACCATCACCGCGGCGCCGGCCTTCAGCGCCATCTCGATGCACGGCACCGAAGCGCGGATGCGCGTGTCCTCGGTGATGTGGCCGGCATCGTCGAGCGGCACATTGAGGTCGGCGCGGATGAAGACGCGCTGGCCGGTGACCTTGCGCTGGGCGATCAGATCAGAGAAGCGAAGAACGTTCATGTCGAATCCGGATGAAGTGAGGAATGAGGTCTACCAGCCGAGGCCGGTGCGCAGCGCGACCATCACCAGCGTGCCGGTGACGATGGTGCCAAGGATGCCACGGCGCCAGAAGAAGTAGATCGTCGCGGCGAGCGCGGCGTACAGGCGCGCATCCTTGAACGTCGAGATCAGGTGGCCTTGCTGCATCACGATCTCGGGCGCGATGACGGCCGCGAGCGCGGCGAGCGGCGCGTAACGCAGCCCTTGCTTGAGCCACGCCGGCAGCGGCAGGTCGCGATCCGGGTAGAGGAAGAATCCGCGCGTGCTCACCGTGATCACCGCCAACCCGAGGATCGCGAGCACCGCTTCCCAGGTGCTCATGTGTTGTCCTCCACCGGCTTCGCCTCGGCCGGCGTCGCGTGGTCCATCAGCAACCCGACCGCGATGGCCGCGGCGATCGCGACGACGACGTTGAGCTTGAGTGGCAAGGCGGCCGCCGCGATGGCCGCCGCGCCAGCCACGCCGGCCGCGACCCAACTCGCCCTGTCGGTCAGCAGCGAGTACATCAGGCCGAGGAGCGCGAGGATGCCGGCGAAGCCGAAGCCCCACTCGGTCGGGATCACGTCGGCGAGCAGCAGGCCGGCGAGCGTCGGCAACTGCCACGACGGCCAGTTGACCGCGACGCCGCCCCAGAAGTACGGCATCTGCTCGGGCGCGGGCTTCGGCTCGGGGAAGCGCACCATGAAGACGACGTAGTTCAGGTCCGCCGTGAAGTAACCCAGCGTCATTCGCCGCCAGCGCGTGAAATGCGCGAAGTACGGTCGCCACTGTGCGCTGAAGATGACGAAGCGCAGGTTCACGCACAGCGCGATCGCCCACACCATCCAGATCGGCGCGCCGGCGACGAGCAAGGGCAGCGCCGCGAGCTGCGCGCTGCCGGCGAAGACCAGCAGCGACATCAGGATGGACAGCGGCAGCGGCAACCCGCTCTTGGCCATCGCCACGCCGGTGACCAGGCCCCAGGCGGCGATGCCCATCGAGACGCCGACCATGTCGCGCGCGCCGCGCGCGAACTCAGGGTGGCGCCAGATCGGGCGCGGCATCGTCAGTTCGGTCATCGGACGATTGTCCTATGACCGGTGCGTCCTCAGGAGTCGTGGGGCTTGCGCGGCTTGGTCGACGGCGCGCCTTTTGCGGCCGGCTTGTCGGCGACGGAGTCCGGCTTGGCTGCGTCGGCCTCGGCCGCGGCCTTGGCGACCTGCGTCGTGGGCGGTGCCGCGAGCGTCGGCGTGACCGGCTCGATCTTGTTCTCGCGCATGTAGTCGTTCATGTCGCGCCAGCCGGCGAACACCGAGGCCTTCTCGGCCTTCCTGTTCAGCATGTAGCAGTCTTCGATGGCGCGTCCGGCATGCCGACAGGCGCCGCCGATGGCCTTGCCGTCGGCCTCGCGCGCCGCGGCCACCTTCTCGGGCGACTCGATGCCCAGCGCGCCGCCGATCATGTCGCAGCCCGCCAGCAGCGTGGCGGCGAGAACGATGGCGCTGGCGGTGAAGGGCAGGCGGAACATGGCGGCACTCGGGCAGTGGTCTGCCCGGGATATCGGCGGGCCGGCCCCGGACTTGAGCCGCCCGTCAGCGCGGCTCGATGCGCACTCGCACGGGCGTGTGCGTCAGCGCGATGACATCGGCCGGACCGGTCACCTCGCGCCCATCGATCCGCACGCGCGCATTCTTCGCCCACGGCCCGCGCAGCGTGATGCCACCGGGCGGTGGCGAGCGCAATGCCTTCACCTCAAACGTGATCACGCCACCTCGCCCGGCGCGCGCCTTCCAGCTCAGCGGGCCGTATGGCGTGCGCAGGTCCTCGACCGACAACCCCGGTCCAATCAACCACGCCATCGGCACGCCCGCCGCCAGAACCAGCGAACGCTCGCCTTCGCGCTCGTACGCGAACAGGTCGAGCACCGCGCGGATCTGGTCCGACGCGACCCAGCCGTGCGGCATGTCGCCCAGGAAACGCGGCTCGCGCGGGTCGCGCACGACGACCTCGGCCCACTGATTCCAGCCGGCCGGGCGGCGGTCGCGGTAGAAATACGCCATCGCCTGCTGCGCCCGTTCGCGCTCGCCGAGACGAACGAAGGCGCCGACGTTGCGCCATTCGTAGGGCGTGTAGGCGCCGTCGGCGTGGCGAACGCCCGCGGCCTCGTCCTGTCGGCGTTTCTCGAAGTCGCGCCAGTAGCGGTCGAAGGTGTTGCGCAGCAGTGTGTCGGGCAAGGTGCCGAGCAGGCCGCCGGGGCTCAGCGCGATCGTGCTCGAAGTCGGATCGACATCACCACGGTCTGCCGCACCCGGCAGCACGTCGAGCCCGAAGCGCCGCGTGCTCGCCGTCAGCGAGGCACGCAGCTCGGTGAGGAACTCGTCGCGTTGCGCCGCGATGCGCACCGCCTCGTCATTCAGGCCCAGGCCCTGCGCCAGCTCGGCCGCGCTGCGGTAGCCCGTGTACGCCCAGAAATCGTCCCAGTACGAATAGGCCGGCTTGTCGGAATAGCCCTCGTGGCTGATCGACGGCGGCATCAGCCCGAAGTACGCGGCGCGTTCGGGTGTGCGGTTCGCATCGCTGCGCTCGCTCGCGCGCAGCGTCTCCATGTGCGCGACTGCCCCGGCCACGTGCGGCCACAGCGCGCGCGCGGTGGCCTCGTCGCGCGTGTACCGCCACAGGTCGGCGACCGCGAACGCGAGCTCGCCATCGCTGTCGTTCTCGGGCACCGGGTCGGCGCCCCGCGCGGTGGCACAGCACGGCACCTTGCCGTTGCGGAACTGGAACGGCGCGAACCAGCGCAGGAAGTCGCGTGCCGCATCACCGTGGCCCAAGCGCAGCAGCGCCGACGAGGTCAGCGCGCCATCGCGAATCCACGAGCGCGCGTAGGCGCGTGCACCGGGTTGCAGCGCCGCGCCACTGCGGTTCACGAGGATGTGGCCGAGCGCGCTGCGCAGCGCGCGTGCCACCTCGCTTACCGCGGCCGGTCCGGTGATGCGGACGCGGTCGAGCTTGGCGCGCCACTGCGCCGCCACGCGCGCTTCCTCTCGCGCGATACCGAGCGTCGCGTCGGTGGCCGCCGCCGTGATCGGCAGCGCCACCGCGATCTCGCGCCGCTCGCCGGGGTGCAGCGTGAGCTCGTAGCGCAGCCAGGCGCTGGCGAAACCGATCGGCATCGGCTCGATGCGCACGCTGGCCGGCGCGCTCAATGGTTGCAGCCGGACAGCGCCGTTGACCGACAGCGCACGGCCATCCCACGCGATCTGTTCGATCTCGCTCGCGCCGCCCGGATTCGCGAGAAACTGCGTCGGCGGGTTCGCCTGGAACGGCCGCCACGCCAGCGCCAGCGCGATCCGCCGCGTGCGTGGGCCGAGGTTGCGCACCGTGTAGCGCGCGAGCGCGCGTGCCGCCTCGGGCGTGCCGTCGCCGAAGGCGCTGATGTCGAGCGCGAGGTCGCCAGCGCGCCAGTGCGTGCTCGGCATCGGTAGGTCGCCGTCGCGCAGCGTGTGGGTGATGCGCGCGTCGGCCCAACTCACGAGTTGGCCATCGACCATCAGAAACGGCTCCAGTGCGCCGACGCCGGGCACCGGCTCGATCACCCCGTCTTCGCTCATCAGGGCCGCGCTGCGCGCGCCGTCGACGCCAAGCACGGTCCAGTACGATTGTTCGCCGAGGTAGGCGCGCGGGTAGCGTCCGCGCGGCGACTCCTTCGCGATGCGCATGAAGAACGCGTTCGCGCTCGGCGCATCGAAGGTCTCGATCGTCGGCGCCACGTCGCTGCCCACCACGCGCAGCTCGCGCGCCTCCGACTCCGGCAGCCAGTGCTGCTGGACATCGCCCTGCCCACCCTCGACATGGCGCACCGTGCGCCACTGCGCGCCGTCCGTCGAGAACTGGATGTCATAGCGCGCGGCGCCGCGGCCGGGTGGCCAGCGCAGCGTGAGCGCGCCGAA
>JBDUAG010000377.1:0-4419 GCA_040004785.1 Burkholderiales bacterium
GTACTTGGTGGCGCGGTCGCTCAGCACGTAGGCGCTGACCGGGTCCATGAAGGCGACGCCGAAGGTCTCGACGCAGCGCGCCTTGCCTTCGGAGGCGCCATTCAGCCCGCACACCATGCCGCCGTTGAGCAGCTCCTGCGGCGCCGAGGTGGCCAGCGCGCTGAGCCGCCAGCTCGCCGTGAAGCCCTGCGCCGTGACCGTCCGGTCGTTCGGCAGAAAGCGCCCGGCGAACGACGGGTGCGGCCAGTCCGACACGAGTTCGACGCGCGTCGTGTCGGCCACCGGCGCGAACGCCAGGTCGCCGGTGCCGACGAGGTCGAGCGCGACCTCGGCCTGCAGCACGCCGCCGGCGGACTGGACGGCTGGCGGGATCACCGCATGAAAGCCGCGCGGGTGGCTCGTGTGTTCGGTACCCGGCAGCACCGGCAGCGCGCTGCCGCCGACGGAGATCGTCGCGACGCGGATGCCGCGCGCATCGCCGACCGCGACGAACAGCGTCGGGGCCTCGCAATGCACCCGGCCGCCCGCGTGCTGCGCCGCGGGGTCCAGCCCGGCCAGGTCGGCCCAGCGCGCCTTCAGCGTGGCCTTCATCGCATAGCCGTTGACATTGAAGATGCCACGGTGGCGGGTCTCGATCGCCGCCTTCGCATTCACGTCCAGCGTGTCCGGCACGGCGGCGAGCGTGATCTCGCGCTTTTCGGTGACGAGCTTGCGGTCCTTGCCTTCTCCTTGCTCAGCGCTCCAGGTCTCGTCGCAGCGCCGCAGCAGCACCGGGCCGAGCAGCGTCTGCTGGGACGCCAGGCTGTCCGCCACGCTGCGTTCGGCCTCGTGCAGGCGGCCTTCACGCTCGGCGACGATGGCGCTGATGGATTGCAGCGATAGCGTCAGCGCGATCAGCACACCGCCGACCGCGAGGGTCTTGCCGAGCAAGGGGAATTTCATCGCACGAGTCTCCTGAGGGCAACGCCGCGGGGTGCGGCATGGCGCTCAGGATGGCGTGAGTGTGCGAAGGGATGAGGAAGGGGGTGGGGCGCTGTGTGAAGTGCGCGTGAAGTCGTCGTCGAAGCGCCGCCCGATGCCTTGGCCGGTCGCAAGTCACGAAGTCGGGCGCGTTGACCGTGCCGGGCTCAAGGCCGATGCCAGCGCACCGATACCCGACTCACCTTCAATCGATTCCACGGAGACTTCATGAAACGCCTTCTTGTATTGGCACTTGGTGCGCTGACTCTGGTGGCGGCGATCGTCGCCTGCGGTGGTGGCGGCGACGATGCGGCGAGCGCGGACAAGCTGACGATCGTCGGCTCCGGCAACTGACCGCGCGGAGCAAGCTCATGAACTCATTCAAATCGCTGCCGGCGGCGCTTGCCGGACTGTTCCTGTCGTTCAACGCGATGGCGCTGGACGCCAGCTCGCTGAAGCTGCAGGTCTATTCGGTGATGCTGTCGACCAGCCCGCTGTGCACCAGCCCGGTGACGGTCTTTTCCAGCCCCACCGCGACCGAGGTCGACTTCCTGTCGAACCCCACGCTGGGCAGCGGCAACCCGGCCGATGCGGCCTACAACTGCGTCATCATCAAGATGTCGGACCTGATCAAGTTCAAGCCGAGCTCCACCTCGGGCTCGTGCACCGCCGGGACGGAGTACACCGCCGACGTCTGCCGGTCCGACAACGGCGGCACCACGCACGCGCCGGATGCCGCCGGCAGCCCGACCAGCTGCACCGGCACCGATGCCGCGCCGAACGCCGATGCCGTGTACCTCTACCTGACCACCAACGCATCGGCCGGGTCGGGCGGGGGGACCTTCGTGCAGCCGACTTCGGTCAGCAGCACGTCGGGCCTGAACCTGACCGCACCGCTGACGATCTCCGGCAGCGCGAAATCGAAGTTCGTCGTCAACGCGACCGGCAAGGTGTCGGGCAGCGACACCACCTGCGGCATGAATCCGCCGGTGTTCGGCTTCAAGCCAGTGCCCTGATCGGGGGCGCCGCACGGCGCCGCGGCGCTCGGGCCGTCGGCGGCTCGATTCGCCGCCGACTAAAAGCGGTAGTTGATCCCGAGCTTGAGCACCGGATACGCGCGCATTCCGTCCGCCTGGCCCTGGGCCGAGGCTTGCTCGTTCGCCAGATCCGACGCATTGACTTTCGCGGCCAGGCTGGCCGAAGGCGACAGCGTCACCTTCGGTCGCCCGTAGGCGACACCGGCGTCGGCATAGACGTGAAGGCCCGGCGCTTGAACATGGTGGCCGTAGCCGATGCCGAGATAGGGCGTGGTGGTCGGGAACCTGGCGTCGAAGTCGAGCGTGTCGGAGGCCGCGACCGGATAGACCACACCGCCGAGCGTGATCGTGCCGCCGACGCTGCGTGCGGTGCCATGGATGTTGCGACGGCCGATCAACGCGCCGCCCGTCAGGCGAAAGCCACCGACCAGAAAGTAGTCCAGGTACACCCCGGCGTTGGAAGATTTCAACTCGGCGTCGTAGTCGATGTCGCTGCTCGTGAAGCTGCGGGTGATCTTGAGGGCGTTGTAGTCCAGCCTGGCGACGATCGCATCCGACAGCGGCTGCGACACCCCGAGTTCCAGGCCGGTGGTGCCGGCCCCGCCGTAGATCTCGACGGCGTTCGAACTTCGTGGAAACAAGCAAGCCACGGAGAGGGCGGCGATCGAGAGTTGCTTCGCGTGCATCGTGTTCAGACGGAGAGATGAGACGCCAGATCGTGCCATGCCGTGGTGGGCTACTAGCGCCGCGCCGAACGATGAGCACGTGAAGTTCGCACGCGCCCCGCGCTGCGATCTGTTACTTCTCGGCCTGAGGCGCCTGCCTCACCCGCGCTTCGCGACCAAGGTCAGGATGTCGTAACTCGCCACCAGCTCGTCGAGCTGGTTCGTCACTTCCACGTCCCACGCGACCACGCCCTGGCCGACGCCGTTCGCGTCCTTCTTCTGCCGATCGGTCTTGCGTTTGCAGGTGAGGCGCGCGCGGATCGTGTCGCCGATGCCGACCGGCTTGACGAAGCGCAGCGTGTCCAGCCCGTAGTTCGCCAGCACCGGGCCGGGCGCCGGCGAGACGAACAGGCCGGCCGCGGCCGAGAGCACGAAGTAGCCGTGTGCGATGCGCTTGCCGAACGGGCTCTCCTTTGCGGCAATCTCGTCGAAGTGCATGTAGAAGTAGTCGCCCGAGATGCCGCCGAAAGCGACGATGTCGGCCTCGCCGACGGTGCGGCGGTGCGTCAGCAGCGAGTCACCGATGCTCAGATCTTCGTACCAGCGGCGGAACGGGTGCAGCGCCGACTCATTCACTTTCGCGCCGCGGATGTGTTCGCCGGTGATCGCCGCGAGCATCGTCGGCGAGCCTTGCAGCGCCGCGCGCTGCAGGTAGTGCTTGACGGCGCGGATGCCGCCGAGTTCTTCACCGCCACCGGCGCGGCCCGGGCCGCCGTGCTTCAGCACCGGCAGCGGCGAGCCGTGGCCGGTGGACTCGGCGGCCGCCTCGCGGTCGAGGATCAGCATGCGGCCGTGCAATGCGGCGGCGACCGGGATCACGCGCGCAGCAATCTTCGGATCGCGCGTGACGAGTGTGCCGACGAGGCTGCCCTTGCCGCGCGCGGCAAGCGCCATCGCTTCGTCGAGGCCGTCGTAGGGCATCAGCGTGCTGACCGGGCCGAAGGCCTCGACATCGTGGACCGCATCGTGCGTCAGCGGGTGGCGGCTGAGCAGCAGCGTCGGCGCGAAGAACGCGCCCTCGTTGACGCCGTCGCCCACGGGCGCGAAGCCATCGCGCGCGCCGTAGACGAGTTCGGCGCCCTGCATCAGCGTCGCGACGCGATCGGCCACGTCGCTCTGCTGCGCGTGCGAGGCGAGGGCGCCCATGCGCACCGTCTCGTTCGACGGATCGCCGACGACGGTCTTCGCGAGCCGCGCGCGCAGCTTCTCGGCGACCGCATCGAGGTGCTTGCGCGGCACGATCGCGCGCCGGATTGCGGTGCATTTCTGGCCGGCCTTGGTCGTCATCTCGCGCGCCACCTCCTTGACGAAGAGGTCGAATTCCTCGTCGTCGGGGGTCACGTCGTCGGCCAGGATCGCGCAATTCAGCGAATCGGCTTCGGCATTGAACGGGATCGAGTTTCGGACGACGTTCGGGTGCACACGCAGCTTGGCAGCCGTGTCGGCCGAGCCGGTGAAGGTGACGACATCGCGGCCGTCGAGCCGGCCGAGCAAATCGCCGGTGCTGCCGATCACGAGCTGCAGCGCGCCCGCAGGCAGGATGCCGGATTGGTGGATCAGGCGCACCGCGGCTTCGGTCAGGTAGCTCGTCGCGGTCGCCGGCTTGCCGATGCACGGCATGCCGGCGAGAAAGCTCGGCGCGAACTTTTCGAGCAGGCCCCAGATCGGGAAATTGAACGCGTTGATGTGCACCGCGA
>JBDUAG010000378.1:0-4397 GCA_040004785.1 Burkholderiales bacterium
AGCCGAGGTCGACCTCGGCGACGCGGTTCTTAAATTCGGGCTGGAGGACGGCATTCATGTCCCGAAGGGTAGTTCATATACGGACGAATATCAAGCATTCGTCCGCAACCGAACAACGCCTATCCGCGCGCGTGCGTCACCCCGCCGTCGACCACGAGTGTCGAGCCCATCACATAGTCGCCTGCGCGCGAGGCGAGGTAGATGGCTGCGCCGGCCATGTCCTCGTCGGTGCCGATGCGGCCGGCCGGGATGCGCTTCGCGGTCTCTTCGGCGTGGTCCCGCGCAACCCGGTTCATCTCGGAGGCGAACGCGCCCGGCGCGATCGCGCTGACCACGATGTTGTCCTGCGCCAGGCGCAGCGCCATCCGGCGCGTCAGCTGGATCAGGCCGGCCTTGCTTGCGGCATACGAGTAGGTCTCCTGCGGATTCACCGAGATGCCGTCGATCGAGGCGATGTTGATGACCTTGGCCGGCTGCTTCTTCGCCGCCGCGCGCAGCGGCGCGATCAGCGCCTGCGTGAGGAAGAACGGCGTCTTCAGGTTCAGGTCGACGACCTTGTCCCAGCCCTTCTCGGGAAAGGTGTCGAAGGTCTCGCCCCAGGCCGCGCCGGCGTTGTTGACGAGGATGTCGAGCGCGCTCTCGCGCGCAGCGAAGGCAGCGACGAGCGCGTTGATCCCTTCCATCGACGACGCATCGGCCGGCAGCGAGATGCAGACACCGCCGGCGGCCGAGAGCTCTTTCGCCGTCGCATCGCAATCCGCCGCCTTGCGCGACGAGATGTAGACCTTCGCGCCCTGCGCGATGAAGCCCGCCGCGATCATGCGGCCGATGCCGCGCGAACCGCCGGTGACGAGCGCGGTGCGGCCCTTGAGGGTGAAGAGGTCGGTCATGGTGATGTCTCCGTCATGGGGTTCGAATGCGCCGATTCTGGCGCCGCCGCCCCGCAGTTCGCTGTCACCCGCGCGTCGTGTCGGTCAATCCTGCGGCGACCACCTCAACCCGCGCCGCACGCACCGCGTCGGCCAGCGCCGGGCCGTTCGCGCCGCGCGCCTGCGCTGCGGCGACCACCGCTGCGGCGTCGATGCCCAGCGTCAACGTCAACGCCGTGCTCAGCCGAGCGCGCTGCGGGTACGGTGACTCGCCCAACCCAAGCCGGCCGCGCGCGTCGCACTCGCAGGCGAGCAGCGCCTCGCGGAATCGCTCCGGCCGGCGCGGCGCATCGCAGCGTTCGAGCAGGCGCACGATCGCCGCCGCGTTCAATTCGCCGCTGCGGTGTACGTTGCCGTGCTCGCGCGCAACCACCTCGGCGAGCTCGCGGCACTCCACCGGCACGCGCAGCCGCGTGCAGACGTCGCGCAGCAGGGTGACGCTGCGCCCCTCGTGGCCGAGGTGGCGCGGCAGCACGTCGACCGGCGTCGTGCCTTTGCCGAGGTCGTGGCACAGGCAGGCGAAGCGCACCGCCAGGCTCGCCTCCAGCTGCGCGGACATGTCGAGCACCATCATCAGATGCACGCCGGTGTCGACCTCCGGGTGGTGCGCGGGCGGCTGCGGCACGCCCCACAGGCGATCGACCTCCGGCAGCAACCGCTCGAGCGCGCCGCACGACCGCAGCACCTCGAACATCCGCGACGGCTGGCGCTCCATCAGCCCGCGCGCCAGTTCCTGCCAGACGCGCTCCGCCACGAGCGCGTCGACCTCGCCGGCCTCGACCATCGCGCGCATCAGCGCGAGCGTCTCGGGCGCGACCGAGAAATCTTCGAAGCGCGCCGCGAAGCGCGCCAGCCGCAGGATGCGCACCGGGTCCTCGGCGAACGCCGGCGAGACGTGGCGCAGCAGCCTGGCCGCAAGATCGCGCTGCCCGCCGTGCGGATCGATCAGCGCGCCGGCCTCGTCCCGCGCGATCGCGTTGATCGTCAGGTCGCGGCGCAGCAGATCATCCTCAAGGGAGACGCCCGGATCGGCGCGCATCTCGAAGCCGCGGTAGCCGGGACCGGTCTTGCGCTCGGTGCGCGCCAGCGCGTGCTCCTCCTTCGTCTGCGGGTGCAGGAAGACCGGAAATTCGCGGCCAACCGGCAGGTAGCCGGCAGCTAGCAACTCCTGTGCACGCGCGCCGACGACGACCCAGTCGCGATCACCGCCGGGCCGGCCGAGCAAGGCATCGCGCACCGCGCCGCCGACGAGATAGCGTTTCATGTGGGCAGTTTATGTCGCGACAGAGACAGTCCGACGCTGGCCTCGTGCCTAGAGTGCGCCACACCTTCCGTGGAGCCAGACATGACGAACGCACTCTCGACTCTGCGCGCGATCAACGAGACCGCCGCCTTCAATCGGTGGTGCGGCATCGAGGTGCTGGGCGCCAACGCCGGCACGGCCGAGATCGCAATGCCGTGGCGGGCCGAGGTCGGCCAGTACGCCGGCTTTCTGCACGCCGGCCTGGTGGGCGCGCTGATCGACACCGCGTGCGGCTTCGCCGCGGCCACGCTGGTCGGCCGTGTGCTCGCGTCGCACTACGCGGTCAATTGCTTGCGCCCGGCGGTGGGCGAGCGCTTCGTGGCGCGCGCCCGCGTCGTGAAGGCAGGCAAGACGCAGGTGTTCACGGCCTGCGATCTGTTCGCGCAGACTGGCGACAAGGAAACGCTGGTGGCCACCGGCGAGACCTTGCTGACGGTCGTCGCGCCGCCATCACGCGCGTGATCGGTACGGCTCTTCGAAGTCCAGAAAGTCGCGCTCGGCCAGCGCGTCGCCGATCCACGCCGCCACACCCGGCAGTGCGCAGACGCGCTCCATGTAGGCCGCGATGGCCGGCGGCACCGGCACGCCGTAAGTCTTCAGGCGCATCACCACCGGCGCGAAATACGCATCGGCAATGCTGAACTCGCCGAACAGCAACGGGCCGCCGTGGGCATCGAGCAGCCCCGACCACATGGCGACCAACCGCTCGACATCGCTGCGCACCGCGGCGTGCTCGGCCAGCAGGCGCGCGCCGACCTCGGGCAGAAGGGCTTCGATGTTCATCGGGAAGTGCTCGCGCACCGCGCCAAAGCCCGAGTGCATCTCGGCACAGACGCTGCGCGCGCGGGCCCGCGTCGTCGCGTCCCGCGGCCAGAACTGCTTCGCCGGGAAGGTCTCGGCCACGTACTCGGCGATCGCGAGCGTGTCCCACACGACCAGGTCGCCATCGATCAGTACCGGCACGCACCCGGTCGGCGTCACGCCGGCGAGTTCGGTCTTGAATTTCGACTCGGGTGTGAACGCATCGAAGCGGATCTTGCGCTCGTCGAACGCGATGCCGGCCTGCTTCAACAGCACCCACGGCCGCATCGACCACGACGAATAGTTCTTGTTGCCGATCACGAGCTGCATGAGCCATTCCCGAAGTTGATATCGAGCGGCATGCTAGCCGGCGCGCACCGCGCGCGGCTTGAGCAATTCGAATCACAGTGATGCGCTAGGGCAAATCCTTGTCGAGCGGGTTCGGCCCGCCCGGCGCGATCGAGCGCCCTAGCCGCGCCTTCAGCGACGGCGCCGCGCCGAGCTGCGCGGCGTAGTACGTGGCGTTGCTCAGCACCTTCTTGACGTAGTCGCGCGTCTCGGCGAACGGCACGTTCTCGGCCCAGATCGCGGGCTCGAGCACCGGCCCGTCGCGCCACTTGCGCGGCCGGCCCGGGCCGGCGTTGTAGGCCGCCGCGGCCAGAGGCTGCGAGCTGCCGAAATCGTCGAGCACGAGCTTGAGGTAGCTCATGCCCAGGCGAAGGTTGGTGTCGCGGTCGGTGATCAGGTCTTGCGTGTAGGTCAGGCCGATCTTCTTCGCCGTCCAGCGCGCGGTCGCCGGCATGATCTGCATCAGGCCGGAGGCGCCGACGTTGGAACGCGCATCCATGATGAAGCGCGACTCCTGGCGGATCAGGCCGTACACGTAGGCCGGGTCGAGCCCGATCTCGCCGGCGTGCGCGACCACATCCTTGCGGAACGGCATCGGGAAGCGCTGATCCATGTCGATCTCGCCGCGCGTGCGTTCGCTGGTGTTGATGCAGCGATCCCAGACCTCGCGGTCGCAGGCGAGTTGCGCGCTCGCGAGCAACTCGCGGTCGCTCATGCCGCGCAGCGTGTAGTTCCATTCGCGCACGCCTTCGCTGCGCAGGCCGATGCCGATGAGCTGCAGCGCGCGCGCGAAGCCCGGGTTGCCCAGCGCTGCCTCGCGCTCGGGCGGCGTCAGCGGCAGCGGGCGCGGCGGCATGTAGATCGCCTGGCCGAGGTGCTCGGCGGCGAGCGCGGCATAGAAGTTCAGCTGGCTGGCGATCTCCGCCATCTGCTCGCGGCCGAGCGCGCGCATCGACTCCGAATCCTGCGAATCGGCCGACAGCGCGATCAACGCACGCGCCTTCCAGTAGACCCAC
>JBDUAG010000022.1:0-14917 GCA_040004785.1 Burkholderiales bacterium
GCCGGCTTCGGCCGCTACGGCCAGGTCGTCGGCCGCCTGCTGTACGCGAACGGCATCCACCCGACGGTGCTCGACACCGATGCGGACCAGATCGAGGCGATGCGCCGCTTCGACTGGCGCGTGTTCTACGGCGACGCGACCCGGCTCGACCTGATGCGCACCGCCGGGGCCGCCACCGCGAAGGTGCTGGTGCTGGCGATCGACGACGTCGAGCAGAGCGTCGCGGTCGCGAAGATGGTGCGCGAGAACTTCCCCGACCTCGTGATCGTGGCGCGGGCGCGCAACGTGCAGCACTACTTCGAGCTGCTCGAACTGGGCGTCACGATGATCGAACGCGAGACGCTCGATTCGGCGCTGATGAGCGCCCGCAGCGTGCTCGAGCAGCTCGGCTGGGAGCGCCACCAGGCGCGCACGCTGGCGCTGCGCTTCCGGCGCCACAATATCGAGCAGCTGCTGAAGATGGCACCGCACCGCAAGGATGCGGCCAAGTTGCTGGCCGCCGCCAAGCAAGGCCGCCAGCAGCTCGAGGAGCAGTTCGCGCTGGAGCGCGAACAGGCGGCGAAGCGGCAGGTGCGCGGCGGCTGGAGCACGGACGACCAGACGCAGGGCTCGCCGCCCACGTGAGGCGCGGGCCGCGCCGACGCGGTCACGCGGTCACGCGGCCCGCGTGCGGCCCGAGACCGGTGCGTCGTCGCCGCATTGGAAGGCCGACACCGTGCCGGCCAGCACGACGGCCTGGTGCTTCAGGCTTTCCGACGCCGCGGCCGACTGCTCGACAAGTGCCGCGTTCTGCTGCGTCATCCGGTCGAGCTCCATCACGGCCGCGTTGACCTGCTCGATGCCGCCCGACTGCTCGGCCGACGCGGCGGTGATCTCGCCGATGATGTCGGCGACGCGTTTGACGCTCGCGACGATCTCGTTCATCGTCGATCCCGCCCCCTTGACGAGCAGCGAGCCGGACTCGACCTTCGTGACCGAGGTGCCGATCAGCCCCTTGATCTCCTTCGCCGCCTCGGCCGAACGGTGCGCCAGCGAGCGCACCTCGGAAGCCACGACCGCGAAGCCACGACCCTGCTCCCCGGCGCGCGCTGCTTCGACCGCGGCATTGAGGGCGAGGATGTTGGTCTGGAACGCAATGCCGTCGATCACGCCGATGATGTCGGAGATCTTCTTCGAGCTGGCGTTGATCTCGTCCATCGTCGAGACCATGCGGCTGACGACCTCGCCGCCGCGGCGCGCGACGTCGGACGCCGACGACGCTAGCTGGCTTGCCTGTGCCGCCGCCTGCGCGCTTTGGCGCACCGCACCGGTCAGCTCCGTCATCGACGAGGCAGTCTGCTGAAGGTTCGACGCGGTCTGCTCGGTGCGCTCGCTGAGGTCCAGGTTGCCGGTGGCGACCTCCGAGCTCGCGGTCTGGATGTTTTGCGCCGACTCGCGGACCTTGCCGACGAGCGCGCGAAGTTCTCGCTGCATCGCCTGCAACGCCAGCATCAGCTTGGCGGGCTCGTCGGTCTCGTGGACGGTCCATTCAGCGCCCAGGTCACCTTTCGCGATCCGGCTGGCGACGCCGATGGCCTCGTCGAGCGGGCCGCAGACCGAGCGCAGCGTCAGCCACATCAGCGGCAGGAAGAGCGCCAGCGTTCCTCCGACCAGCAGCAGCCGCAGCGTCGACGCGATCGTCGCGTCGCTGGCCAGGGTCTTGCGCGTGGTCTCGATATTGGCCTGCTGCGCCTGCAGCAGGTTGCTCGTGTTCTGCTGCAGCAGCTTGAGAGTGTCCTCGGCCTTGCCGGCGTAGGCCAGCGCGACGCTCGCGTCCATCGTCGCGCCCTGCAGCTGTGCCGCGATCGGGGTGATCACGGCCGCGTACTCGGCGAGGAGCTTGCTCTGTGTCGCCACCATCGCGGCGATCGCCGCGTCGCCGGCGTTCGCCGCAACCAGGCGCTCGCCGATCTTCCCGGCCGTCGCCAGTTCCTGCTTCCAGAGCTTGACGACGTCCTCGACGCCGGTCGGATTCGCCGAGGCGGTCGCCATCATCGTGGCCTCGTGGCGCCGCAGATTGCTGAGGGATTCGCGCAGATTGCCGACTTCGGTGCTCGCCAGCGTCGACTCCTGGAAGAGCCGGGACGTGGTCTCGTTGCCGCTCCTGCTCGAGGCAAACCCCCACAGGCCGACGCCGATCAAGGAAACCGTGACCGTCGCCATCACGAGGGCAAAGCGGGACCGCACAGAGATGTTGCGCAAGGAGGGCATGTAGGGCTTCGTGAAGTGTCGCTGCCAGGGTATCGGCCGAAGCGCACCGGACTGAAGCGGCGCCATGACTTGCGTCAGAATCGCGGCGTGATGCTGCCCACCGCCGACGCCAAGGTCTTGAACGACAGCCTGCTGCGTGAGATCGCATCGACCGGCGGCGTCAAGCGCTACCCGGCCTACGCGGTGCTGATCAACGAGGGCGATGTGGCCGACACGCTGTTCATCATCCTCGCGGGGCGGGTCAAGGTCTACGCAGGCAACGCGGCCGGCAAGGAAGTGATCCTCAACGAGCTCGGTGCGGGCGAGTACGTGGGCGAGGTTCCGCTTGACGGCGGTGTGCGCAGCGCCTCGGTGATGACGCTGGAGCCGACCACCTGCGCGCTCGTGACCGGCGCGAACCTGCGCGAGTTCATCGCGAAGCACCCGGACTTCGCACTGCACCTGATCCGCAACCTGATCCTGCGCCTGCGCACACTGACCGACAGCGTCAAGAGCCTCGCGCTGGACGACGTCTACGGCCGCGTCGTCGGGCTGCTGCAAAAAATGGCGGTCATCGAAGACGGCCAGCGCGCCATCCCGCAACGCCTGACGCAGCAGGAGATCGCCGACCGCGTCGGTGCCTCGCGGGAGATGGTCAGCCGCATCTTCAAGGAGCTGACGACCGGTGGCTATCTGAGCGTGAAGGCCGGCCGCATCGTCGTTCTCAAGACGCCGCCCGCGGCCTGGTGAGCGCGGCCCGATCTATTTACCAACCGCCCCCTCGAAGGAGCACCATGTCCACTGCCCGCCTGCTCACTGCAGTCCTGCTGTCGACGAGCGCGTCGATCGCGTTCGCCGCGCCCCCGGCCTACCTTGCGCTCGATCACTCCAGCGCCACGCTGATCGGCAAGCCCGCGGCGATGGCGCTGTGGAACGCGGGCGTGCCCGCCAAGATGTTCAGGCTCTATCCGGTGGGCAAGTGGGGCTTCGTCAGCGAGGTCGAGGGCGGCTTCGACGACGCCAAGCTCTGCATCGTCACGGCGCGCGCGATGATGCTGCCGCGCAGTGGCAAGGTGCTGGTGTTCCAGCCCGCCAAGACGGCCACCGCGTTCGGCACGCAGGCCGGCGCGAGCGAGACGCAATGCCAGGCGTTGGCCAAGGCGAAGCTGACCGAGGCCATCGGGGCACTGCGCTCGGCACTCGTGCCGCGCTGAGGACCGGCCGATCAGCGGCGGGCTTCGTTGCGCTCGATGTCGGCGCTCAGCCGCCCGGCCAGCAACTCGATCAGGTGGAAGCCGAACGCGGGGTTCTGGAAGTAGAGCTGCTTGACGGTGCTCTCGTGGATCTCGAGCACGCTGCAGGCGCTCACGCAGCGCGCCGTGTGGGTACGCCGCCCGCTCGGTGAGAACAGCGCGATCTCGCCGAAGATGCGGCCGGTCTCGAGCCGTTTGCCGATGTCCACCAGGTCCATCTCGCCATCGACCAGCAGGTAGAGGTGGTCGGCGGCATCGCCCTTGCTGAACAGAACCTGCCCGGCCTTCAGGCGACGCGACTTCATGTAGGGCTTGAGCCAGAGCCCGGCCACATCGGCGTCGGCCTGCGCACGCGCCACACGGCGCGTCAGACGCGTCACCTCGATGGCGCGAAACAGGTTGATCGGCAGCAGGCAGGCTGCCACGACCATCGTGATCATCGACGGGTGCAGCGCGCCGAACACGAGCAGCGCGCTGTCGCTGCCCACCACCAGCCAGCGCAACGGCAGCATCGTGCGTGTGAGCGCCCCTGACACGACCAGCGTGATGCCGAGCGCCCCGGCGAGCGTCGCCACGATCTGCGTGGGCGAGCTCAGCACGCCGGCGAGGTAGCCCGCCACCCCTGCGCCCGCCTGCCCAGCCAGTTCCGAAAGTGCCATCACTCGCGCCGCCTCCCCGGCTTTGTGAATAAGTCACATCGACGATGTGAACTGCGCCGCTGCGTGGCCGGCCCCCAAAACCTACATTGGATTCACGTTGATGCGCGGCATCGATGAACCAACCACCACCCGCAGGAGCGCACCATGACCATGAACAAGACCCGCCTCGACGACCGGCTCAACGGCGCAGCGTTCGCGGTCGTTGTCGCGATTGTCCTCTCGATCGGCAGCGCGATGGTGAGCCTCGAGGTCGACACCTACGCGCCCGCCACGGCGCAAGCGGCCGCCCCGGCGCACACCGCCGCACCGGCGCAAGTCGTCGCCGTCACCGCGGTCGCCGCGGTGCGCTGAGCCGGCATCGCGTCTCTGCTTCGCCGCTAGAAGCGCTTGCGAGATCAGCAAAACGAACTCGTGCGCCGTTTCGCCACGCCCGAGGTCGCGCATGACCTGCAGCAATCCGGCTTCGAGCCCGGCGGCCGGCACGTACAGGGGACGGTGCTCTTCTCGGACATCCGCGGCTTCACCGCGCTGGTCGAGTCGCAGCCGCCGGAAGAGATGATCGAGCTGCTCAACGCCGACCGCCGTGCCGCGGGCAAGGCGGCGATCCGCATCGGCGTGGGCATCGCCACCGGCGAGATGGTGGCGGGCTCTACACCGGCACTCAGCAGCGCGCGACATACACCTGCATCGGCGATACGGTGAACCTGGCGGCGCGCCTCGAGGCGCACACCAAGCTCGCGAAACGTACTATCCTGATCGATCCGACGACTTGCCACGCACTCGACGGACGCATCGCCGTCGAGGCCCTCGGCGCGGTGTCATTCCAGGGCAAGGCGGCACCGGTGGAGGTCTTCGCGGTCGCCGTGTAGTTCGTTTGTGGTGAGCGTCGCGACGCGACAGGGAAGCTTCGATGCACTGCCGTTTGTGCCAGCATGACAACCGTGCCGACGCCCGCTACTGTGGCCACTGCGGGCAGTTCCTGTTTCTCAAATGCGCAGCCTGCGGCAACGACAATGCGCCGGGCAACCGGTTCTGCGACGGCTGTGGCGGGGCGCTGTCGGCCGGTGAGACCCCACCGGTGGCCGCGCCCCCGGACCCGCGCGTCTACACCCCGCCGCACCTCGCGCAGAAGATCCTGACATCGCACTCCGCGCTCGAAGGCGAGCGCAAGCAGGTCACCGTGCTGTTCTGCGACATGGCGAACTCGACCGAGCTCGCGCACCGTGTGGGCGCGGATGCGATGCATGCGCTGCTGAACCAGTTCTTCGAACTCGCACTGACCGAAGTCCATCGGCTAGAAGGCACCGTCAACCAGTTCCTCGGCGACGGCTTCATGGCGCTGTTCGGCGCGCCGGTGGCACACGAGGATCATGTTCGGCGGGCGTTGCTCTCGGCACTGGGGATACGCGACAGGCTGAAGGAGGCCGCAGCGACCGGGAACGCAGCCTCGAGCGCATTGAGCGCGGTGCGCGTGCGCATGGGCATCCACACCGGCATGGTCGTGGTCGGCAAGATCGGCGACAACCTGCGCATGGATTACACCGCGGTCGGCGACACGACCAACATCGCGGCGCGGTTGCAGCAATTGGCCGAGCCCGGCCAGATCCACACCAGCGAGGCGGTGCATGCAGCCGGGCGCCCGTACTTCGAGTTTTCGCCGCTCGGCAAGCAGGCGCTCAAGGGCATCAGGGAACCCGTGGCGGTCTTCGAGCTGACGCGCGCGCACCGCGAAGAGCACGAATCGCGCATCAGGCGACTCGGCATCGCCTCGGCGCTGGTCGGCCGAGACCGCGAACTGTCTATCGTGCAGGACGCGCTGGACCGGCTCGACCGCGGCCAGGGCGGCACGCTGATCATCACCGGCGAGCCGGGCGCCGGCAAATCGCGCCTGGTCAGCGAGATCCAGCGGCGCCGGCCGATCGGCCCAATGCTGTGGCTCGAAGGTCGCGCGGTGTCGTTCGGTCGCAGCCTCAGCTACTGGCCGTTCATCGAGATCCTTCGAGGCTGCTTCGACATCGGCGAGGACGACGCCGAAGATCAGACCTGGCGCAAGCTGACCACGGGCCTGACGGGGCTGTTCGGCGAACGCGCGCCCGAGATGCTGCCGTATCTGGCCACCGTGCTCGCACTGCGCCTGTCGCCCGAGCAGGAAGAGCGGGTGAAGTACCTCGACGGCCAGGCGCTGCGCCGGCAGGTCTTCCTGTGCGTGCGGCAGCTGTTCGAGCAGCTCGCGCTGCGGCAACCCGTGGTGCTGCTGCTGGAGGACTGGCATTGGGCCGATCAGTCGTCGATCGAGCTGGCCGAGCACCTGCTGCCGCTCACCGACACCACGCCGCTGCTGGCCTTCTTCGCGACCCGGCCGGACCCGGTCGGCCCGGCCGCGCGCATCCGTCAGTTCGCGGCCGAGCAGACCGGCCGGCTCCTGCGCGAGATCACGCTGCTGCCCTTGTCGGAGCAGCAGAGCGCGACGCTGATGGCCAACCTGGTCGGCGCCGCGGACCTGCCGGCGGGCCTGCGCGACCAGATCCTGCGCAAGACCGAGGGCAACCCCTTCTTCATCGAGGAGGTGATCCGTTCGCTGGTCACCGACGGCGTGCTGGTGCGCAGCGCGCGGGACGACGCCTGGCAGATGGTCAAGCAGGTCGATCAGGTGAACCTGCCCGACACGGTGCAGGGCCTGATCCTGGCGCGCATCGACCGCCTCGACGAGGACGTGAAGCAGGCGCTGAAGCTCGCCTCGGTCATCGGCCGCAGCTTCTTCAACCGGGTGCTCGAGGTCATCAGCGCCACGCGGCGCACGCTCGAGGCCAGCGTCGCCGAACTCGAGCATGCGGAACTGATCCGCGAGCGCCAGCGCCTGCCGGAGATCGAATACATCTTCAAGCACGCGCTGGTGCACGAGGCGGCCTACGGCAGCATCCTGGCGGAGAACCGGCGCGCGATCCACCGGCGCGTGGCACAGGCGATCGAGATGCTCTTCGAGGGGCGCCTCGATGAATTCGCGAGCCTGCTGGCCCACCACTACACGCGCGCCGAGGATTGGGAAAAGGCGCAGGAGTACCTGTTCAAGGCCGGTGACCTGGCCGGCCGCATGGCCGCCGACACCGAAGCGCTGGAACACTTCCGCCAGGCCGAAGCGGCGTACCTGAAGGCCTTCGGCGACCGGCTGAGCCCGCCGCAGCGCGCGGCGCTGGCGCGCAAGGTCGGCTCGGCGCTGTACGGCACCGGGCACTACGAGAAGGCGCTGGAGCAATTCAGGCGCGCGCTGTCGCAGCTCGGGCTCGACTACCCCGCTTCGCGCTGGGGCACACGCCGCGCCGTCCTGAAGCAACTCGCGGAACACACCTGGGGGCGGTTACGCGGGCGCGTCGGCCTGCCGGTGGCGCGGCGCATGGACCTCGCCACGGCGCAGGAGATCTCCACGATCTGCCACTCGATGTCGTGGATGGATTACTTCCTCGACAAGGAGCGCATGCTGCTCGACTGCCTGCTCGAGCTGCGCGCCGGCGAACACAGCGCGTACGCGGTGGCCGAGGCGCGCGGCCTGAGCAGCCTGGGTTTCGGCTTCATGACCTTCGACCTGCGCCAGCTCTCGCGCCGCTATCACGTGCGCGCCGGCGTCGTGGCGCAACAGACCAACAACCCGTCGGCGATCGCGTTCGCCTGGTTCTCGATGGGATTCCTGGACTTCTACGATGGCGCGTGGGAGGCCAGCGAGGCGAACCTCGGCAGAGGCGCGGCCATCTACCTCGAGGCTGGCGACCTGCACCGCTGGGGCGGGGCCGCGCTGATGCGCGCACTCGTGATCAGCTTCCGTGGCGATCTGCCGCAGCTGGCCTCGATCGGTGCCGAACTGATGCGCGCGGGGCTGGACGGCGCCGACCCGCAGCTGACGAGCTGGGGCATTCAGGTGCGAGGCTATGCCGAGATCGCCCAGGGCCCGCTCGACATCGCCTCGACTCACCTGCGCGAAGGCGCGGCGTTGGCCGCCAAGATCCCGGCGTGGGACAACTTCCTGTACCAGAAGTCCCTGCTCGGCAAGTGCCTGCTGCTGCAAGGCAAGTTAGACGAGGCCGTGACGGCGCTGCGCGAAGCGCAACAGGTCATGGCGGTCGAGAACCTGAGCAAGCCCTTCGACAAGATCGAGCTGCTGACGGCGCTGGCCACCTGCAGCCTGGCACTGGTCGAGCGGCTGGAAGGCTCGGCGCGTCCGCAGGCCTTGAAAGTAGCGCAACGCGATTGCCGCAACGCCCTGCACAGCGCACGTCGGCAACCGGGCTGGCTGCCGCAAGCACTGCGCTTGCACGGCAGCCTGGACTGGCTCTGCAGCCGGCCGACGGCGGCACAGCGCTGCTGGGCCGAGAGCCTGGCGCTGGCCGAGCTCTCCGGCTTTCAGATCGAGCGGGCCCAGACCCTGATGGAGATGGGGCAGCGGGCCGGCGATGCCGAGCCGATCGAGCAGGCGGTCGAGGTGTTCCGGCAAACCGGCGCGACGACTTACCTCGGCCGCGCAGTGCAGGCGCTGGAGCAGATCCAGGCGCACGGCGTGCCGAAGCTCGCCCGCAAGATACAGACGCCGGTGCACCCCCCGCCGGAACGCAACGAGGAAGCCGCATGAACTCTGCCGACCGGTCGACGACTTCCGCCGAAGCGGAGCTGGCGATCGAGCGTCGCGACTTTCCGCAGGCCATCAGCGCTCTCGAAGCGCAGCTGGCAGCGCGACCCGGCAGCCAGGTTCACGCGCTGCTGGCGCTGGCGCACTTCCAGACCGAGCAGTACGAGCAGGCCGCGCAGCACTACGCCGCCGCGCTCCAGATCGAGCCGCAACACGCCGACTGGCGCGCGATGCTGGCCCTGGCGCAGGCCAACGCGACGGCCGGGGTGGACGTGCATGTGCCGGATCTCCGCTACTTCGATCGAGACGCCCTCCTGGCCCCGCCCAGCGTCGGTGAGCACACCCTGCCCGCGCCGCCCCCGCCGCAATCCACGCCGCACTTCATCAAACGGCTGCACATCATCATCGGCAACGAATTGGGCGAGGTGCTCACCGTCGTGCTGCATGTCGTGATGAAGCTGTGGGGCCGGTTTGTCGGCTACCGCGACGCGGTCTGGACCAACTGGTACCACCGCTCGCTGACCCTCGCCGTGCTGACGCTCGCGACGATGCGCGAACGCCTCAACGAGCACAGCCTCGGCACGAGCTACCCGCACGGCACGCTGACCGGCTTTCAGCACGAAGGCCAGACGCCGCCACCGGGCGCAACGCACTTCCGCACCGCCGACGGCAGCTGGAACAACCTTGCCGATCCAAAGGAAGGCGCGGCCGGCACGCGCTTCCTGCGCAACATCGAGATGGCGGCGATCCGGCCTGAAATCGGCGCGCAGCTGCTGTCGCCGAACCCGCGCGAGATCAGCCGGACGCTGCTTGCCCGTCCGATCGATGCGACCGGTGAGCCGGTGATGAAGGAGGTGCCGTTCCTGAACCTGCTCTCGGCCGCGTGGATCCAGTTCATGAACGGCGACTGGATCAACCACGGCGAGATCTACTTCAACGACGTGATCGAGGTGCCGCTGCCGGATGACGACCCGGCACGCAGCCGCTACTGGCAGACCAAGATTTTCGTCGGCAGAACGCAGGCCGACCCGACCCGCATGAGCGGTCGCGAAGAGGCCGCCACGAGTGCCATCAATGAAGTGACGCACTGGTGGGACGGCTCGCAGATCTACGGCAGCGACCAGGCCACGCAAGACCGGCTGCGCAGCGGCATCGACGGCAAGCTGCGCCTGAACGAGGACGGCACGCTGCCGCTGGACCGCAAAGGCATCGAGGACACCGGCTTCACGCGCAACTGGTGGGTCGGCCTGGCGATGATGCACACGCTGTTCGTGCGCGAGCACAACGCGGTCTGCGATCACCTGAAGGGCGCGTACCCCGACTGGAACGACAACCGGCTCTTCAACGTCGCACGGCTGATCACGGCCGCGGTGATGGCCAAGATCCACACCGTCGAGTGGACGCCGGCGATCCTGCCGAACCCCGCGCTCGACGCCGGCATCAACATGAACTGGTACGGCGCGATCACGAACCTGCTGCGCAAGGGCAAGGCGCGCAAGACGGTGACCGAGATCAAGGTGCGCAACCCGGAGATGGGCGGCGTGGTCGGCAACCCGATCGACAAGCATGGCCGCGAGTTCGGGTTGACCGAGGAGTTCGTCGAGGTCTACCGCCTGCATTCGCTGCTGCCCGAGACGCTGACCCTGCGCCGCGCCACCGGCGACGGCGCGGTCGAGCACGTGCCGTTCCACGCGACGCGGCAATCCGGCTCGGCCAAGATCACTCGCCGCCATGCGATGGCCGACCTGTTCTTCTCGTTCGGCACACAGCATCCGGGCGCGCTGGTGCTGAACAACTACCCGCGCTTCATGCAGGAGCTGAGCATTCCCGGCAACCCGTTCTTCGACATGGGGACGGTGGACATCGTGCGCGCCCGCGAGCGCGGCGTGCCGCGCTACAACGAGTTCCGCCGCCAGCTCGGCCTGAACCCGATCCAGCTATTCGAAGACCTCACCGATTCGGCAGAAGACGTGGCGAAGCTGAAAGCGGTCTACGGCAACAACCCCGCCGATGTCGAAAAGCTCGACCTGATGATCGGCACGCTCGCCGAAGGCCATCGGCCGACCGGCTTCGGTTTCGGCGAGACGATGTTCCAGATCTTCATCCTCAACGCGACGCGCCGGCTGCAGGCCGATCGCTTCTACACCGACGCCTTCAACGACGAGGTCTACATGCCCGAGGGCCTGCGCTGGATTGACGCGAGCGACTTCAAGACCGTGCTGCTGCGCCACCACCCGGAGCTCGCAGCCACCGGCCTGGCCAACATCCGCAATGCGTTCGAGCCGTGGGACACCGACAAGACGCTGTCACCCGAGCGGCATCCACTGCGCGCCTTCGACCCCGAACTGACGGCCGATCCATGGCGCGGTGACGCGAACCCGCCGGTCCCGGCCGGGCCGCACTGATGGGTGCGCTCGGCAGCATCGTCTGGTTCTTTCGACGCAGATTCTGGAACCGGCTCGGGTGGATCAAGATGCGGCTCAACAAGCCGCTCGACATCCCGCAGCCGCCGAAAACGCGCAGCATCATCCGGCCGATCCCGCTGTGCGAGGCGGTGCTCTCGCTGCCGATCAAGGCGGTGCTGGTCTGCCCGCCGGATGCCATTCCGGCGGACGAGCGGTCGGCTTCGAAGCGGCTTGTCTACCAACTGCAGGTCTGGCTGTATTCGGCGTTCTCGCCGATGCAGGCCGGCCTGCCGCCCATCGACGCCGATCCCGATCTGGCCCTGAAGCGCGCCTTCACGCGGCTGCACCGAAGCCTGTACAACCCGCCCGTGCTGCCGGCCGAATACCTGGGCAGCCCGGACCTCGGATCGCTCGCCGTGCGCGGCCCTTACGCCGGCTACACGCAGCGTGAGAGCGATGGCGTCTATCAGTGGGATCTCTCCACGCTCGGCCAGTACGAACACCACGAAGGCCTGCATGCGCTGGGCGCGAAAGTCCGGTTCAAGGTCGACCCGACGCGGCGCGCGCTGCAGGCGTACGAGGTCGAGACCACGCTCGGCGTCGCCGGCCCGAACGACCCGACCTGGGAGCTGTCGAAGAAGATCGCACTGTGCGCGGCGACCACGCACTTGTCGATGGTGCGCCACTTCAACTGGGTCCATCTCGCCGGTGGCGCACACCTCGCGATCGCGACGCGCAACCGGCTGCCCGCGCAGCACCCGCTGTGCCGGCTGCTCTGGCCGTATCTGTACGGCACGCAGCAGAGCAACGACATCGTCACCCGCGGGCAGATGGTGCGCGGCGGTGAATTCGAGACGATCTTCAGCCTCACGTTCGAGGGCATGTGCCGTTTGTTCGACGACAGCTACGCCGCATTCCCGATCATCGCCAACGACCCGGAGGAAGACGGCAAGGGCCGCGGCGTTTACGCCGCCGGCTTCGACACGCCGACGCAGGACAACCTCGCCGCGCTGTTCGACGTGATGCATGCGCATGCGCGAGACAGCCTGCAGCACTGCTACCCCGACACGCCGCCGGGCTCGGGCACCGCGTTGATCCGCAACGATGCCGCAGCCATGGCCTGGCTCGACGAGCTGAATGCGTTGATCCCGAACGGCGTCGAGGTCACGCGCGACAACGTCGGCTTCGACAACCTCGCGCGCCTGGTCGCGCGCTTCATCTACATGGTCAGCGTGCAGCACGAGCTGCTCGGCAGCTTCGTCTGGAACTACCAGCTGTGGACGCATCGGCAGCCGGTGCGCGTCTACACGAGCGGCGAGCGCGAGCCGCTCGATGTCTACCAGCGCCTGGTCAACGCCAACTACAACCTCAACGTGACGCGGCGCGCGCTGATCCACGATTTCTCGTACCTCGAGCCGGACGCGCCGGCCAAGGCCGCGCTGGCCAAGTTCAACCGCGACCTTACTGCCCTGCAGGCCGAGATGGACAAGGAGCCCTGGGCGGTGTGGAAGCTCTATCCCGATGGACTCAAGGTGAACATCAATGCCTGACACGTCGCCGCATCGAACCGCCGCCCGCCCACCGCGCAAGCGCTTTCGCTGGCTCATCTGGGCCGTCGTGGTCCTGATCGTCGGCTACCAGCTGTGGAGCCACCGCTTCGGGGTGCCGGAAGACTTTGCCGACTCCGGCGCGCACTTCAAGTACGGCTCGATCGGCGCCGACCATCCGCTGGCTCGCGCGCCGCTGCCGTACTGGATCTGGAAGGTGCTGCCCGAGGTCTTTCCGCCCTCGGAGGTCATGCCCAAGAGCCTCGCGCCGAGGAACACCTTGAAGAGCTTCGCGGCCTTCGGCCTCGTCACCGAAGCGACGATGGACAGGCCCGTCGGCCTGCCCGAAGGTCAGGCGGCGCTGGAGCGGCCGATCGGATTCTCGAAACGCAAGGTCTTCGGGCTCGATTTCGTCGGCATGAACTGCGCGTTCTGCCACACCACGACGCTGCGCAAGGCACCCGACCAGCAGCCCGATGTGATCCTGGGCGGCACCGGCAACAGCGTCGACATCGAACGCTACTTCCTGTTCATGTTCGCGGCCTTCGAGAACCAACGCTTCAACGGCGATGTGGTGATGGACGCCGTGCTGAAGGAAGCGCGCCGTCAGAATCAGGAGCTGAATTTCGTCGAGCGCCTGCTCTACCGCTACGTCTTCATCCCGGTGATCCCGCGCGTGGTCGGGCAGATGAAGGTCGAGGACTTCGATTTCATCACCCTGCACAGCCCGACGCGGCTGCCGAACTTCGGGCCGGGTCGGGTCGACACCTGGTCGCTCTATAAGCGGCAGTTCGTCGACCCGCCGCAGCGCGACAAGATCCCTGGCATCGTCGACTTCCCGGCGATCTGGAACCAGAAGGCGCGCATCGGCATGCGCATGCACTGGGACGGCAACACCGACGTGCTCGAAGAGCGCAACATCGTCTCGGCGCTCGCCTTGATCGGCTCGAGGCTGGACTACCTCGACTACCCGCGCCTGACGCGCATCTCCGACTGGACGGTTGGCCTGCTGCCACCGCGCTACCAGGACCGCATCCCGAATCAGTTCAAGCCCGACGGCGGGCAGACCATCCGGCCGGCGCTCGCGGCGCGCGGCGACACCCTGTTCCGCAGCCATTGCGGCAGCTGCCACGCGGCCGACGGCATCAGGATCGGCCGCGTCGAACCAAAGGACGACCTGGCCACCGATGAGAACCGGATCAAGGATTTCACGCCCGAACTGGCCGACGCGCTCGACGAGCTGGGCACCGAGGTCTGGAAGCTGCGTAACTTCAGACCGCAGAACGGCTACGTCAACAACCTGCTCGACGGCATCTGGCTGCGCGCGCCGTATCTGCACAATGGCTCGGTGCCGACCCTGCGCGACTTGCTGAACGAACCCGAGAAGCGGCCGAAGAAATTCTGCCGCGGCGATGATCTCTACGACTGGAAGAACGTCGGCTTCGTTTCGTCGCTGCAGGCGGGTCAAGCCGGCGCGGTCTGCGGCAAATATTTCGTCTACGACACCTCGATCGAAGGCAATCGCAACGTCGGTCACCTGTACGGCACCACGCTCAGCGACGACGACAAGGACGCGCTGCTCGAATTTCTGAAGACGCTTTAGGGAACCGGGAAACCGTCACGCACTCCATGACACCCGGCCACCCGTGGCTGCATAGAATTGAGGTGTCATGGACAAGCTGAGAACCACTTCAAAGGACGCCGAACGACGCTCGGGTGCCGACCGTCGGCACGTCGACGGCAACCCGCCGGGCAAGCACGAGCGGCGCCGCGGGCTGGAATCGCGCCAACCCGAGGTGGTCGAGCTCGACATGTCCAACACGGACTGGATCGCGCTGACCCAGGACGAGCCACCGTTCGCGCCAACCGAGTAGCCCGCCTCCCGTTATTGCCAATCCATTTGCATTAAGATGTGCGAATGGAACGCAACACCCGCCAGCGGCAGGCCGTGCTCGAGGCGATCGATCACGCCGGCCGAGCGCTGACGCCAAACGAGATCCTCGCCCTCGCGCAGGCCTCGGTCGCGAGCTTGAACCTCTCGACGATCTACCGCCATCTGAGCGCGCTGCAGGACGACGCGCGCATCGTCAAGGTGATGCTGCCGGGCCAGGCCGCGCGCTTCGAGGCCGCCTGCGCGAGCGGGCACGCCGAAGAGGCGCACCACCACCATCACTTCCATTGCAGCGGCTGCGACCGCGTCTACGCGCTG
>JBDUAG010000379.1:0-4386 GCA_040004785.1 Burkholderiales bacterium
CTAGTCATGTCGAGCGGCTTACGTTTGATCTCTCGGACACAGTCGAGCGCATCGCAGACATCAACTTTCACGTTGACACACCCACAGACTCCGGCTTCCTGCTGAAGCACTAGCGCGGACATCGCGGCAGCGTATCCGCCATCGGCGCCGCCACAGCGCCGTCGCCAAAACGAGCAACCCGCCCGAGGCTTCACCCGGGGCGGGTTGTTGGTCATCTGACGGCAGCGTAGAAGGCGCTAGCGGGCCTGTTGAGTGAAGGTGAATCCCTGCGGCCTTGCGTGTCGCTATGACAGTCTGCAGCCTACTCCTATTGGCCGCGCACGAGTCCGGCGGCAGGACGCTCAAAGGGTCAATCTCAACCAGTGACGGCCAGCCGAACGAATGGCGCGTTGGCGCTTTGTTCGATGGCGCGCAGACCGTACCACGCTGATCTGCAAGAGTCCGTTCCATGGGAACTCGGATCTACACACACCGCGAGCATCAGATCCCTGATGACGAGTGACAGCAATGGCGCGTGCTCATCGCCGTCTCTTCGCGGCCATGAGCCGGAATTGGCGACAGGCCGTTCTCCGGCAGAAATATTGACTGCGGTAAGGGCCGAAGCCGCACAAGTCGATTGGCAGGAGGCGGCGGGCTGGTCTACATTGGCCTTCCACCTACTCTGAGGAGCGCGACATGACCATTCGCATCGCTTCGCTGACCCAGCGCATCGCGAAGAACGGCGCGATGCTTCATCACGCGATGATGGACCGCATCCACTCGCATGGGGCGGACCATGAGCCGTCCGAAGCCGAACAGGCGCTCGCCGAAGAGCGCCGCCTGCTCAAGGAGGAACGGGCCAAGCGCCAGGCGCAACCGCAGCAGCCGAGGGCGAAAGCCGACAAGCTGGTGAGGACGCACCACCCGCAGGCCAAGGAGAAGCCCAAGGAAAAAAAGGAACCCAAGGAGGCCAAGGCTGGCAAGGGCCACAGACCCTCGCGTGCCGAGAAGCACGCCGCGAAGGCGTCGGCCCTGCAATCCGCGAGTAGAGCGCCCAAGAGGTCGGCGAAGACCTGAGAAGGCGAAGGCTCGATCCGTTCCCGGCCTCGCGCGGCGCCTTCTTGATCAGACGACGCCGTGGTGGGGCATACGTTCGCCCGTAGTCTGCCGACTTCATCGACAGGATTCCGAGTCAGCGGGTCAACCATTTCTGGGGGATAGAGTCCGTCACATCAGCGTCGCAGAATGACCTTCAGGTCGAGGGTCCAATGACGAACTTGTGGGTGACTGGGTTGGTGCTTGCCGTCTTCGCGGTGGGCTGGCTCTTGCGTCGGGCGTTCAGGCAGTCAGAGGTGCTGGAGACACCGGCCATGACAGACATCCCCCTGTGGGATGCGGAGGAGTACCACCCGCGCGAGTTCTGGCCCGAGCTGGCAGGACAGACGGAGGACACGGCTCCTGCCATCCTCACCCCTCCCGAATGGAAAGAACCGAAGGCGGTTGCCAACGGAACACAACGGAGGTTCGACCTTTAGTTGGCGCGGCGGTGAACTCGCAGTGGTCGAGGGTCCGCCGTGGCGAAGGATGCGGATCCGTAAAGTTTGGGATGCGGGCCTCACCAGTGCCCCGGGATCGTGCCCAGCGCGGCGGTTGGGAGTGCATTGCGGCCCATTGGCATCCGCCAAGCGACTGTCCGGAACTGGCCGCGAAGAGCCGGCGCTTGCGCGCCCGATCGTTGTCATTTGCCATCTAGCGAGCCGAATGACGGCTCCGTGTGATCGCGGTCGGCACGAGTCGACCCCAACCAGTCGGAGAGGTCGATCAGACGTCTTGCAGCAGCATCACCCCCCGCGCGCCCTCCGGTGACATGGAACGTCATGCCGGAAAGACCGGTTCCCCCAGGTTCAGCATCAAGCGGTTGGCCCAGGCAAAGATGGCCGCGGCATGCACGAGATCAAGCACCTGCAGCGGCGTCAGGCCCGCTGTGCGCACGGCCTGCAGCTGCGACGCGCCGAATCGCGCCGGGGTCTGCGTCAGGTCGATCGCGAGTTGCACGACGGCGCGCTCGCGGGCGTTGGTGCCGGCGCCATGCGGCTCGGTGAAGAGCTGCACGATCACGTCGTTGCGCTTGGTCAGTTGCTCGAAGCGCTGCGCGTGCACCGACGCGCAGTAGACGCAGCCGTTGACGCGCGAGACCGCCGCGCTGGCCAGTTCGCGCTCGGCACGCGACAGCCCGCCGGGCGCGTACATGATCGCGTTGAAGACCACCGATCGCTCATGCAAGATTCGCGGCTGGTGGACCAGCACGCGGTAGTAGTCGGAGGTCTTCGCCTTCGGGTGGCTGCCCTCCAGCACGGCCAGTTGCTCGGGCGTGGCCGACACGAGGTCGACCACCGGCAGCCAGGCCTTCCACCCGAGGTTTTCGCTGGTGTAGCCATTCACGCGCACCGGCTCGCCGGGCTGCGGCAGGTTGGCGGGGTGGACAAAGGGTGCCACTTGTTCGTCGAGCTGCGTCTGTCCGGCCGCAGCGTCGGTGGGGTTCATCGCCGCCATCGCTTGCAAGCCGGCGATCACGCGCACCTGGTAAGCGACGAACGCGATCAGTTGCGCCAACGTGATGACCTCGGGCGTGCTGAGACCGGCCGCCGGCAGCTTCAGCAACGCGATTCGGTCGCCTTCCACCGGATGCTCGGTGAGAACGTCAGCGAACGCGAGGATGGCCAGCGCACGCCCACCATCCGGTGGCGTTGCGGGCAGGCGATCGAGGCGATCGCGGTAGTGGACCTCCAGCACCGTGCTGCCCGACAGGCACGCGACGGTTTGCGCCGCGAGCAGGCGCTCGGCCATCGACAACCCCGGCAGTGCCGGATCGAAGATCGCGTCGTAGCTGCCCTGCGTCGCTGCGACGACCTTGTCGCGTTGGTGGCGCACGGCATGCAGCGGGCTGGCGGCGTGCAACGGCACGAGGGCGTCGATAACGTCGGACATGGCAGGTGCTTTCAAGGTGTTTGATCGAGGGCTTGATCGAGGAAGTGCAGCACGCCCGCCCACGAGGCTTCGTCGGCGTACGCGTTCGCGGCCGGCGTGCCGCCCGTGGTGCTGAGCCGCCTGGACACCGGATGCGCATAGGCGAGCTGTGTGCTCGGAACATAGGGGAAGACGATGGAATGACCCGCGCCATCGAAGTCCAGGTGCTCGACCGCATGCGGATGCCCGAAGCGCGCCAGTCGCTCGGCGACCATGCGGGCGTACTCGCTCGAAGGCCACGAGCCATCGTCGGTGGCCGACAGCAACAGCACCGGGCCGCGAATGTTCTCGACGCGGATGCGCGCGCGCTCCACCGCCTCGGGATCCCGCAGCGCGGTCAGCAGCGCATCAGCGTGGCGGCGCGGCGGCGGGCCGTCGTCCCACGGCGCCCAGGTGGCGGTGCGATTGTCTTGCCACAAGTGGGGCAGCGGCCGGCCGCGGAAGATCCACGCCGGGCCTTCGCGGCCGGTCTTCGGGTCGCAAGCGTTCTGCGCGCTGTGCACCAGCGCCGCCGGCACGTAGCCGATCACGGCCGACACGAGCTGCGGGAACAGCGAGCCCAGCAGCAACGCCAGTTCGCCTCCGCGCGACTGGCCGCTCACCGCCACGAACCCCTGCCAGGGATGCAATCTGCGATGCATCCATGCGAGCGCGGTCTCGAAATATTCGAGTGGCGTGTTCGAGATGTAGTCGGGCCGCCCCGGCGCCTTGAAGTAGCCCAGCGCCAGCGCCGCATAACCGCGTGATGCATAGAGCGCGGCGCGCGGCTCGTTGACGCCGCCACCCGAGCCGTTGAGCACCAGGATGGCCGAGTGGGCGTGTCCGTCGGTGCGGTCGGGCGGCAGGAACAGCGTGCCGACGAGGCCTTCTTCGCGCAGCTCGCGCCGCGTCACGCCGGCGCCTGCCAGGCGCTGCACGAGGCGGCCGTGCCGTGCCGATCCCTCATGCCGCTGGACGGTGATCTCGGTGCTCAACGCGGCCGCGGGTTCGGTGGCGAACAGGTCGCGCGATGCGCCGGGCTGCTCGGGCGCCTGCGACCAGATCAGGCCCATCGCCGACACGCCGGCGTAACTGCCGCGGATCGGGGCGTCACGTTGCAGATCGACCTCACCGTGGCCATCGGCGCGAAAGCTCGCCGCCGAGCGCCAGACCACGCCCGGCCCGCGCACGGTGCGGGTGTGCAGCACGACTTCTTCGCCGGGCGACAGCGCCTTCACCGCGATGCGGCGCGGCACGTCGATCAGCGCGTCTTCCGGCGTGACGGACAGCATCGCCGCGGCCTCACTTGTCGACCCGGGTCACCTGCATCGCCGTCGTGCGGTCGCTCAGCAGCGGCACGACCTTCAGGCCCTTCTTCGCGGCCCAGATGTTCTGGTAGTG
>JBDUAG010000380.1:0-4383 GCA_040004785.1 Burkholderiales bacterium
CCTGCACCGCGCCGTGCATCAGCACGACCTCGACCTGGCTGCTGTTGAGCTGCAGACGATAGACGAGGTCGTCGATGCGCACGCGCGCCGAGCCGTCACGCCGCAGCTCGACCTGCGCCGGGCCGCAACTGGGCACGGCCGAGGCATTCGCCACGCATAGCTCGGCGGCATGCCGGCCGAGCGTGGGCCGGCCATCGGCCACCGCGGCCGAGGCGCCGCCGGCCGCGAGCGCGGCCAGTGCAAACCAGAGCCCGGCGCCGCGCCGCATTACTTCAACAGCCCTTCGGCCTTCAGTGCCGCCTGCACCGCCGGGCGCGCCGCCATGCGGGCCTGGAAGGCGCTCAGGTTCTTCAGGCCCGAGATGTCGATGCCGGTGTGGCCGGTCCAGGTCGCGATGGTAAACAGGTAGGCATCGGCGATCGAGAACACATCGCCCATCAGGTACTGCTTGCCTTCGAGCTGCTCGTCGACCCACTTCAGCTTGTCGGCGGCCTTCGCGCGAATCACGACCTTGCCTTCTTCCGGCATCAGCGGATTGAACAAACCGCCGATGCCCTTGTGCAGCTCGCTGGTGACGAAGTTCAGCCACTCCTGCACACGGTAACGCGCCATCGTGCCGTTGGCCGGCGCGAGGTTTTTCGCCGGCACCTGGTCGGCGATGTACTGCGTGATGGCCGGGCCTTCGGAGAGGCGCTCGCCGTTGTCAAACTCGAGCAGCGGCACCTGGCCCTTCGAGTTGATCGGGTAGTAGTCGCTGCCGTCTTCGAGCTGGTGGGCCTTCAGGTTGGCCTTGACGAGTGAGAACGGAAGGCCCGATTCATTCAGGACGATGTGCGGCGCGAGCGAGCAGGCGCCGGGGCTGAAATAGAGTTTCATGGGAGTTCCGTCGTGGGTGAAGAAGAGAACATTACACCCCATTCAAGCGGCTTGAAGGATGCGTGCAATTTCGCCCCGTTGGCGCGGACCGCCCCAGGCTCTACATTGGATTCATGAACACATTGACCACCTCCTCCGTCCAGCGTTCACGCACCGTCGAGCGCACAGTACGCGGCCAGCCAACCTCCGATGGCGACGGCGTCAAGCTGACGCGCGTGCTGACGCAACCGCTGCAAAAGCGCCTCGATCCGTTCCTGATGCTCGACGCCTTCGGCAGCGACGCCGCGAGCGACTACATCGGCGGCTTCCCGAGCCACCCGCACCGCGGCTTCGAGACCGTGACGATCATGCTCGAAGGCCGCATGCGCCACAAAGACAGCGTCGGCAACGTCGGCCTGCTCGAACCCGGCAGCGTGCAGTGGATGACGGCCGGGCGCGGCATCATCCACTCCGAGATGCCCGAGCAGGAAGAAGGCCGCATGGCCGGCTTCCAGCTCTGGGTGAACCTGGCCGCGAAGGACAAGATGCAGGCGCCCGCGTATCGCGACGTGCCGCCGGCCAACGTCCCGCTGCTGACGCTTGCCAACGGTGTGACGGTGCGCGTGATCGCCGGCAGCGCGCTCGGCGTCAGCGGTGCGGTTTCGCGCCCGACGACCGAGCCGCTGGTGCTCGACATCACGCTGCCCGCCGGGCAGCGCTTCGATGCCGCGCTGCCGGCGGGACACAACGCGTTCGTCTATGTGTACGGCGGCGGCGTGGTCGACATCGGCGGTGATGCGACGACGCGAGTCGAGAGCGAAAGCATGGCGATCCTCGCGAACGACGCGGCGGCGGATGGCGTGCAGCTGACGGCCGTGCAGGCAGCGCGGGTGCTGCTCGTGGCCGGCGCGCCGCTGAATGAACCGATCGCGCAGTACGGTCCGTTCGTGATGAACACGACGGCGGAAATTCACGTGGCCGTGGCCGATTTCCAGCGCGGCGCACTGGCGACCTGATCGCAGCCCGGCGGAGCTGCGCTACCCTTGCGCCTTTGCGCAAAGGCCGCTCATGCCCCGTCAAACGTTGGATGAAGCCCGTCTGCACCCTGCCGTTCGCGACAAGGTCGCGAACCTGCACGTCGAGATCGTGCACAACGTGCAGTCGGCCGCGGCGTCGAACCCGGTGCTGGTGGTCGGCATGGCCGGCAATCCGCATTGCCGCAGGGCACGGCGCGCGCTCGATGCTGCCGGCGTCGCGTTCAAGTATCTCGAGTACGGCAGCTATCTGAGCCAATGGCGGCAGCGCAATGCGCTGAAGATGTGGACCGGCTGGCCGACGTTGCCAATGGTGTTCGTGCGCGGCTCGCTCGTCGGCGGCGCGACCGACCTGCAAAAGCTGATCGACAGCGGCGAGCTCAAGCGCCTGTTGGGCGAATGAGGCTTGTGCTGTTGGCCGCCCTCGCGCTGGCGGCATCCGCCGCGCACGCGCAGGTGCTCACCAATTGCCGCGTCCCCGGCATCCGCAACGGCGTGCAATGCGGCGTCGTGCAGCGCCCGCTCGACCCGGCCCGGCCCGACGGCCCGAAGATCGACGTGCACTACGTCGTCGTGCCGGCGATGGCGCGGCGCAAGCTGCCCGACCCGGTGTTCCTGCTCGCCGGCGGGCCGGGCCAGAGCGCGATCGGTGTTGCGCCGCAGGCGTTCGGGCTGTTCAGCCGGCTTAACAACCGGCGCGACATCGTCTTCGTCGATCAGCGCGGCACCGGCCAGTCGGCGCCGCTGGACTGTGATGACCCGAAGCGCGACACGCTCGCCGAGCAAGCCGACCCCGAGCAGCAGTTCGGGCAACTGATGCAATGCAAGGCAGCACTGCTGAAGCTGCCCTACGTCAAGACAGAGAGTGACCTCGGTTTCTTCACCACGACGCTGGCGATGCAGGATCTGGACGCGGTGCGCGCGCAGCTCGGCGCCGAGCGCATCGACCTCGTCGGCATCTCGTACGGCACGCGCGCCGGGCTGGAGTACATGCGCCAGTTCCCCGCGCGCGTGCGCCGCAGCGTGCTCGATTCGGTGGCACCGGCCGACATGGTCTTGCCTGCCAGCTTCTCGACCGACAGCCAGGCCGCGCTCGACGCGATGCTCGCGGCTTGCGAGCAGCAGGCGGCCTGTCGCACGACCTACCCGACGCTGCGCGCCGACTGGGCCGCGTTGCTCGCGAGCTTGCCGCGACCGCTGACTGCGGCGCACCCGCTCAATGGCCGCATCGAGCGCTTCACCCTGACGCGCGACATGGTGCTCGGCGCGGTGCGCGGCGCGCTCTATTCGCCCGCGACCGCGGCGGCGCTGCCGGCGGCGATCACCGAGGCCGCGGCCGGGCGCATCGACGCGCTGGTGGGCGTGGGCGCCCTGCTCGGCTCGCGCAAGGGCATCCACTTGGCGATGGGCATGCACTTCTCGGTCGTCTGCGCCGAAGACGCGCCGCGCCTGAACGACACGAGCGACGCACCGGGCGCGGATTTCCGCAGCGACTACGCGGCGCTGTACCGGCGCGTCTGCGCGCAGTGGCCGCGCGGCGCGGTGCCGGCAGATTTCTACAAGATCCCGACCAACCCGACGCCGACCTTGCTGTTCAGCGGCGGCATCGACCCGGCCACGCCGCCGCGCCACGGCGCGCGCGTGACCGCTGCGCTCGGGCCGGCGGCGCAGCATGTGATCGTGCCCAACGCTGGCCACAGCGTGCTCGGCGTGGGCTGCGCGCGCGACCTGCTCTACCGCTTCATCGACGCGGCCGACGACCGCACCGCCACGGCGCTCGATGCGAGCTGCGTGAAGGCGATCCCACGCCCCGGCGTGTTCGTGCCGATGAGCGCCGGGGTGGCGCGATGATCCGCATCGAGCAGCTCGCGAAGCAGTTCAGTGCACCGGCCGGCGGGCGCTTGGGATTCAGCCTCAAGCGGGCTGCACCGCGCATCGTGCAGGCGGTGCGCGACGTGAACCTGAACGCACCCGATGGCCAGATCACCGGCCTGCTCGGCCCAAACGGCGCCGGCAAGACGACGACCCTGCGCATGCTCGCCGGCCTGATCACGCCGGATGCCGGCCGCATGACGGTGGACGGCATCGACGTCGCCACGCGCTCGCGCGAGGCGCTGGCGCGCATGGGCGTGCTCTCGGACGCGCGCGGCCTGTATCCGCGCCTGAGTGCGCGCGAGAACATCGTCTACTACGGCCGACTGCACGGCATGAGCGCGGACGCCGCGAACGCGCGCGCCGAGGCGCTCGCGCAGATGTTCGACATGGCCACCCTGCTCGACCGGCGCACCGACGGCTTCAGCCAGGGCGAGCGCATGAAGACGGCGCTCGCGCGCGCGCTCGTGCACGACCCCGCCAACATCATCCTCGATGAGCCGACCAACGGCCTCGACGTGCTCGCCACACGCGCGCTCCGCGACACCCTCCGCTGGCTGCGCTCGACCGAGGGCGGCGCGAAGTGCATCGTGTTCTCGACCCACATCATGCAGGAGGTCGA
>JBDUAG010000023.1:0-14824 GCA_040004785.1 Burkholderiales bacterium
CTGCGCGCGCTCGAAGACGCGCTGCTCGAATTCGCCGGCAGTGTGATGGTGATCAGCCACGACCGATGGTTTCTCGACCGCATCGCCACCCACATCCTGGCCTGCGAGGGTGACTCGAAGTGGGTCTTCTTCGACGGCAATTACCAGGAATACGAGGCCGACAAGAAGCGGCGCCTCGGCGAGGAGGGTGCGCGTCCGCACCGCCTGCGCTTCAAGGCGCTGAAATAACGGCTCGACATTGAACTCCCTGCGACCCAGCTCTCTCTGATCGGGCGGCACGAGGGGACCCCGAGTGCCGCTCAACTTCTCTTTGGTGCACCGCCCATGAAGCCTCGCGCTGCTGATCAGCTCAAATCCTTCCCACTCGTGCGCGCCTCGCTGCCCGCCGCATTGCTCTGGCTCGGAGGCTGCGCGACGCTCGCCCCGGCGGCTGCGCCGCCAGCGGCGAGTGCACCGCCAGCGAGTTCAGCGTCGGCGAGCGCCCCCGGGCCGGCGGCACGTCCGGTGGTGGCGGTGACGCCGGCCTCGGGCGTGGCACCCGGCACGCCGCAGCCCGCGGTCGCGCCACCCGGCAGCCCGGCGCCGTTCGCAACCGTGATCAAGGACACGAAGAAGATCGACGGCCTGCTCACGCTGTACCAGAAGGACGAAAAGGTCTGGCTCGAGCTGGCCCCTGAAGACTTCAACAAGCCCTTCTTCCTGTCGCCCAAGCTCGCCACCGGCATCGGCGAGGGGATGATCTTCGGCGGGCTGATGGACGACCCGCAGGTGATCGAATTCCGGCGCGTGCACAACCAGGTGCAGATGATCGCGCTCAACACCGACTTCACCGCCAAGGCCGGCACGCCGGAAGGCCGTGCCGTCGCGGCGGCGTTCTCGCCCAGCCTGCTGGCCAGCACGCCGGTCGCGAGCGCGCCGCAGCCCGAGCGCAAATCGGTGCTGATCGACGCCGGCACCTTGTTCGTCAACGACATGCTCGGCGTCGGCATGCGCTTGCAGCGCAGCTACCGCCAGGGCTACGCCTTCGACGGCCGCAACTCGGCCATCACGTCGATCCGGGCCACGCCGGAGGCGGTCTCGCTGCAGGTGCTGGCGCACTACGCCACCGGCTCGATCGCGGTGCCGCAGCCTGGCACGCCGCCGGGCGCCCCGGTGCCCAGCGTGCCGCGCACCTTGCCCGATCCGCGCAGCATGTTCGTGACGCTGCACTACACGGTGTCCAAACTGCCCGAGACCGTGATGGCGGGCCGCCTGGCGGACGCGCGCGTCGGCTACTTCACCGCGACCAAGCTCGATTTCAGCGACGACCTCGCGCGCACGCCGACGGTGCGCTACGTGAACCGCTGGCGCCTCGAGAAGAAGGAGCCGGAGGCGGCGCTCTCCGAGCCAGTCAAGCCGATCGTCTACGTGCTCGACCGCACCATCCCCGTGAAGTACCGCGCCGCGATCACGGCCGGCATCCTGGAGTGGAACAAGGCCTTCGAAAAGATCGGTTTCAAGGAGGCGATCCAGGTCCGCATCCAGGCCGACGACGACAACGCCCTCGACACGCTCGATGGCGGTGCCTCGGTGCGCTGGATGACGAACAGCTCGCCGGTCTTCGGCGCGATCGGGCCGAGCCATGTGGACCCGCGGAGTGGCGAGATCCTGGCGGCCAACATCGGCATCGAGAGCCTGTCGTCGCGCAACCTGCGGGCATCGCGCGCGCAGATCTTCGGTGCGAACGCGACCGATCTGAGCCGGCTGATGCAGCTCGGCGCCGCGCCCGACGCGCAGCTCGAAGCGCGGCGCTTCGACGCGCGCATTTGTGAAGCCGCCGACCTCGGTGCCGAGCAGCTCGGCTACGCGCTCGACGTGCTCGCCGCGCGCGGCGACATCGATCCGGCCAGCCCGGAGGCCGAGCAGTTCGTGCTCGACTACATGAAGGATGTGACGATGCACGAGGTCGGTCACACGCTCGGCCTGCGCCACAACTTCCGCGCCTCGCGCCTCTACAGCGAGCAGCAGCTCAGCGACCCCGAGTTCACCCACAGCCACGCGCTGACCGGCTCGGTGATGGAATATGCCGCGATCAACCTCGCGAGTCCCGGCGCCCGGCCGGCGGCGGCATTCCAGAGCACACTCGGCACTTACGACTACTGGGCGATCGAGTACGCGTACCGGCCGATCTCGCCTGCCGACGAGAAGGCGACGCTGGCCCGCATCGCCGGCCGCAACAGCGAGCCCGAGCTGGCGTATGGCACCGACGAAGACAACTTCCTCGGCATCGACCCCGAGGCGCTGCAGTCCGACCTCGGCAACGACGAGATCGCCTTCGCGCGCAAGCGCCTGGCGATCGCGCGCGATCTGTTCAAGCGCCAGGAGTCGCGCACGCTGCCGCCGGACCAGGACTACGGTGTGCTGCGGCGCTCGCTCAACTACGCGATCAACGACATGGCCCGATCCATCGGCGTGCTGGCGCGCCAGATCGGTGGGGTGCGCACACTGCGCGATCATCCGGGCAGCGGCCGTGCGCCGCTGCAGCCGGTCGTGGCGGCGACCCAGCGCGACGCGCTCGATGTGATCTCGCGCGGCCTGCTCGCGGCGGACAGCTTCGTCGTCAGCCCGGCGTTGCAGAACCGCCTCGCGCCCGACTTCCAGGAGCGCGGCGAGGCACTCCAGACGGGTGCTGGCGCGGTGGCCACCGAGTTCTCGCCCCCGCAGCGCGTGCTGGCGGTGCAACGCGCGCTGCTGAACCAGCTGATGAGCGACGCCGTCGCGGTGCGCATCCTCGACAACCAGGGCCTTGGCAGCGCGCGCGGCGAGTCGTTCCAGTTGTCGGAGCTCTACGCGCGCGTCGATCGCGACATCTGGAGCGAGCTGCGCGGCGGCGGCGACATCCTGGCGCCGCGTCGCGAGCTGCAGCGCGAGCACTTGAACCGGCTGGCCGCGCTGCTTTTGCGGCCGGCCGCGGCGAGCCGCGCCGATGCGCGCGGGATCGTGCGCGCCGAGGCGACGGACCTGCTCGCGCGCATCAAGAATGCAGAGAATCGCTCGTCGCTGAGTGCGGATGCGCGCGCACACCTGAAGGATTGCGACGACACGCTGACGCAGGCGTTGGCGGCAAGGGTGGTGCGCGCCGGCATCTGAGCACGATGTGAGTTCACTGAGCGCGTTGGGTCGCCGGCTCGACGCGCTCGGTGACGGCGACCTCTGCCGCGGGCGCAGTGCGCCTGCCGGTGACCACCACGCGTTCGAGCTGCACCACGTGTACCTGCTCGGCGGGACGGGGCAGGTTCTCGACCAGCGCCGAGCCGATCGCCGCGACACCGGTCATGAAGGCGCAGACGGTGAGCGTTGCAAGGAAGAGGCGGTCGATCATGATGGGCTCCTGGGGTTCGATGGGTTGAACTCTAGGAGCGGCGCTGCGTTGCGCACAGCGGCTTGCGATGGGCCGCGCCGTGAGGCGATCAGACTGCAGATTCGGCGGACGAACGTCAGGGCGCGCGCCACAACCAGGCCGCACCGCGCACGCCGGATGAATCGCCATGCAGGCTGCGCCGCAGCTCGGTGCGCACCGGGTCTTTCAGGCCGCCGCTGAACACATGCTCGCCCCAGCGGCGCGGCACGTTGACGAGCAGCCGCTCCAGCTGCGAGAGCCCGCCGCCGAGCACGATCACATGCGGATCGAGCAGGTTGATCACATGCGCCAGGCTGCGCGCGAGGCGCGATTCATGGCGCCGCAACGTCGTTTCGCAAGCGGCGTCGCCTTGGGCGGCGCGTTCGCCGATCTCCTTGGCGGTCAGCGCCAAGCCGGTACGCGCGGCGTGGTCGCGTGCCATGCCGGGGCCGCTCACCCAGGTTTCGACGCAGCCGTGTTGGCCGCAGTAGCAGGCCGGACCGGGCGACTCGTCGGCGCCGGCCCAGGGCAGCGGGTTGTGGCCCCATTCGCCGGCCAGGCCGTTCGGGCCGGTGAGCAACTGTCCGTTCACGGCCACACCGGCGCCGGTGCCGGTGCCGAGGATGACCGCGAACACCACCGAGGCACCCGCCCCGGCGCCATCGGTGGCCTCCGAGAGTGCGAGGCAGTTGGCGTCGTTGGCGGTGCGCACGGGGCGCGCCAGCAACTGCGCCAGATCGCGTTGCAGCGGCTGGCCGTTCAGGCAGGTCGAGTTCGCGTTCTTCAGCAGGCCGGCCGCTGTGGCCGTGCCCGGCGTGCCGACACCGACACTGCAGCCGCTCAAGCCCAGGTCGGCTTCGGCGCGCTGCACGAGCGCGGCGACGGTCTGCAGCGTGGCGACGTAGTCGCCGGCCGGCGTGGCCACGCGCTCGCGCCAGCGGGTGCTGCCGTCGGCGTCGAGCACGATGGCTTCGATCTTCGTGCCGCCGAGGTCGACGCCGATGGCTGGCGTTGCCGAATCGCCTTGCATCGGTAGGCTCAGTAGGGTGCAGTGCGCAGCATCAGCCACGCCAGCGCATCGCCGCTGACGAGCGGCGCAAGCCGCTCGCGCACCGTCGCGTGGTAGGCGTTGAGCCAGTCGATCTCGTCAGGCTGCAGCAGCGCGCGCTCGATGCAGCGTGTGTCGATCGGGCACAGCGTGAGCGTCTCGAACTCGAGGAACTCGCCGAACTCGCTTCCCGTTGTCGAGACCGCGGGCACGTTCATCACCAGGTTCTCGATCCGGATGCCCCAGCGCCCTGGCCGGTACAGGCCGGGCTCGATGCTGGTGATCATGCCGGGCTCCATCGCCATGTGCGCGTCGGGGATGACCTTGGAGATGCTTTGCGGCCCCTCGTGCACGTTCAGGAAGTAGCCGACACCGTGGCCGGTGCCATGGCCGTAGTCGAGGCCGTGCTGCCAGAGCGGCGCGCGCGCGATCGCATCCAGCATCGGTGACAGCGTGCCGCGCGGAAAGCGCGTGCGGCTCAGCGCCATCGTGCCCCTGAGCACCAGCGTGTAGTCGCGCCGGTGCTCAGGCGTGATCGTGCCGACCGGCCAGACCCGCGTGATGTCGGTCGTGCCGCCGAGGTACTGGCCGCCGGAGTCGATCAGCAGCAGGCCGCCTTCGCCAGGGGTTACCTCGATGACGGCGTGCGACTCGGCGGTGGCGCGGTAGTGCGGCATCGCGCCGTTCGGGTTGAAGGCGGCAATCGTGTTGAAGCTCAGGCCCTTGAAGCCCAGGCGCTTGGCGCGCTCGGCACTGAGCTTCTCGTCGATGGTCAGCTCGGTGATGCGTTCCTTGCCGAGGGCGGATTCGAACCAGGCGTAGAACGCGCACATCGCGGCCCCGTCCTGCGCCATCGCCTCGCGCACATGGGCGGCCTCGGCCTCAGTCTTCCGGCTCTTGAGCAGCGTGCTCGGGTTGATCGCCTCGACCACGCGAGTGCTGACGTGGCCGCGCAAGCCGAGCGTGACGCGCCGTGGGTCGATCAACAGCACCGAATCGGCCGGCAACGCGGACAGAGCGCACGCGGCACTGGCGTAGGGTGCGAGACGCACGCCATCGCGTGCGAGCGTCGAACGCAACTCCGACGAGACCTTGCCGTCGGCGATGAACAAGGTCGCGCTGCTTGCGGTGATCAGTGCGTGTGCCAGAAAGACCGGGTTGAAGCTCACGTCGGCGCCGCGCAGATTGAACAGCCACGCGATGTCATCGACGGTCGAGATGAAGTGGTGCGTCGCGCCGTGCGCGACCACGGCCGCGCGCACGCTCGCGAGCTTGTCGGCGCGCGCCAGCGGCGCCTGCGGCGCGAGGTGCTCGTAGACGGGCGCGGCGGGCAGGCCGGGTCGTTCCGGCCAGACTTCGGCGAGCGCGTCGAAGTCGGTGCGCAGGGTCACGCCGGCCCGGTCGAGCGTGTTCTTCAAGAACTGCGCGGCGGCCAGCCCGAGCACGCCGCCATCGACGCCGAGCGTCTGCCCCGCGGGCACCCGCGCGGCGAGCCAGTCGACGTGCGCGGTCGAGTTGCCGGTGGGGATCTTCACCAGCTCGGTGCCGGTGCCCGCGAGCTCGGCCTCGGCCTGCACCCAGTAGCGGCTGTCGGCGAACACGGCGGCCGTGTCCAGCGTGATGACCAGCGTGCCCATCGAACCGGTGAAGCCCGACAGCCACTGCCGCCCCTGCCAGCGCTCGGGCAGGTACTCGCTCAGGTGCGGATCGCTGGAGGGCACCAGCACCGCCGCAAGACCGTGGCGCTTCAGGGCATCGCGGACCTTCTCGATGCGCAGGCGGTGGGTGGAGGTGCGGGTGTCCATGCGGGGTGTCCTGTCGAGACCGGTGGCGCGATTCTAGGAGTTCGGAGTGGCTCGGGCCGTGCGGAGACGCTCACCGGAAACTCAATGCGACGATGCGTTGCAGTCGTTCGAGCACGATGCCCACGGGGATCGCGTGCGTCACGCTGCCGCTCAACGAGGCTCGCCCGAGGGCGGCTCCGCCACCACCCGTGCCGAGCGCTCGTACGTCCAGTACGCCCAGCCCCAGTCCAGCATCACGATGAGCCGGTTGCGGAAGCCGATCAGGAAGTAGATGTGCGCGAACAGCCAGAACAGCCACGCGAAGAGGCCGGAGAAGCGCAGCGCGCCGAACATCGGCACGGTGAGATCGACGACCGCGGCCTTGCGGCCGACGGTGGCGAGGTTGCCGTAGTCCATGTAGCGGAACGGCGGCGTCGTTTCGCCACCCAGGCGCCGCAGCAGGTTGGCGGCCGCGGCGCGGCCCATCTGCTTGGCGCCGGGGCTGACGCCGGGCACCGGCGTTGGTTCGCCCTTGCCGTGGCTCTTGGCCGACGCGAGGTCGCCGATCACGGCGATCTCGGGGTGGCCGGCCACGCTCAGGTCGGGTTCGACGACGACGCGGCCGGCGCGGTCCAGCGTCGCGCCCGTGCCTCGCGCGATCACCTTGCCCAGCTTTGATCCGGCGACCCCGGCGGCCCAGATCACGGTCTTGCTCGGCAGCCGATGCGTGCGGACCTGGTCGCCTTCGCGCGTTTCGTAGTCCACGCCATCAGCGTCGATGCCAGTCACCTTGCAGCCGGTGCGCACGTCTACGCCGAGCCGCACGAGCTGCTCGCGGGCGCGCTCCGAGAGCTTGGGCACGAAGGCGCCGAGCACGCGGTCGGAGCCTTCCATCAGCACGACGCGGGTGTGGGTCGAGTCGATGCGGCGGAACTCCTGCGGCAGCGTGTGCTGCGCGATCTCGGTCATCGTGCCGGCCATCTCGACGCCGGTCGGCCCGGCGCCGATCACGACGAAGGTCATCCACGGTTCGCGCGCGGCCGCGTTGTCGAGGCGCTCGGCGCGCTCGAACGCGCCGATCACGCGCGAGCGGATCCTGAACGCGTCGTCGAGCGTCTTCAACCCGGGCGCGAACGGCGCCCAGTCGTCGTGGCCGAAGTAGCTGTGGGTCGCGCCGGCGGCGACGATCAGGTGGTCGTACTCGAGCACCTCGTCGCCATCCAGCAGCACGCGGCGCGCGGCGACGTCGATGTCGGTGACGAGCGCCTGGAGGATCGTCAGGTTGCCGCGCCGCATCTCGGTGCGCAGCGTGTGGCGGATCGGGGCGCTGACGGCCGGCGCCGACAGGCCTGCGGTCGCGACTTGGTACAGCAGCGGCTGGAACAGGTGGTGGTTGGTGCGGTCCACCATCGTGATCTCGACGTCGGCCTTCGACAGGACGCGCACGGCTTCGATGCCACCGAAGCCGCAGCCGATGATCACGACTCTCGGTTTGCTCATGCCGCGACTCCCGACGTGACCCGCAGCCGGTTCTCCACCATCTGGATGTGGCTGCGCAGCGAGTAGAGCTCATCCGCATAGCTCAGCGGCACGGTGATGCCCCCGACGCGCGCCTCGATCGCGCCGAGTTCGGCGAGCAGCTCGTCGGCCGGGCGCTTGCCGACCGCGTCCTCGACCTCGCGCAGCTGCGCATACCAGCGGAAGATGCGCTTGCGGATGCGAAACTGATAGAGCGGCGGCAGCATGCGCGACAGTGGGATCAGTGCCGCCACGATGGTGACGAGCACCGGCCACATCCGGTCGATCAAGTTCGCAAGCCAGAACGGCAGGTAGCGCTGCAGCAGCGGCGTGCCATTGGTGAAGAAGCGCTGCGCCTCTTTCGCGAGCGGCTCCTCGGAGCTGGTCGCAGTCGGGAACTCGCCCTTGCGCTGGAACCAGCCCGCGCCACCGTGGATCTGTTGTGCCGCCTGCACGAACAGCTGGATCAGCGCCGGGTGCGTGCCCGCGCGCGCGACCAGCGTGGCCGTCGGCGCGACCAGCCGCACATCGCGCGGCGGCAGGTCGGCCGCGAGGTCGACCACGCCGCGCGGCAAGGTCACCGGCGTCAGGTAGGCGAAGCGGCGCGAGTAGGCATCGGCCTGGCCGAAGTCGAACAGCGCGATGCCGGGCGTCTGCAGCAGCATCTGCACCAGCAGCGATTCGGGCGCCGAGGCGAACACCAGTGCGTCCGATTCACCGGCGAGCAGCGCGACGACGGCCGGCGTCGGGCTTTCGCGCAGCAGCGTCATCGACGCCAGGTCGATGCGGTTCGCGTCGAACAGCTTGCGCATCAGGTTGGGCGCGCCGCTGCCGCGTGCGCCGATGTTGACCCGCCAGCCGGTCAGCTGCGAGAGCGAGCCGAGCGTCTCGCTCTTGAGCAGCCGCTGTGCCGAGTCGGTTCGGTAGAACAGCCACACCGGCTCGACGAACAGGCTGCCGAGCGAGACGTAGTCGGATGCGTCAGCGTCGTCGGCGCGCAGCTTCTCGCCGGCACCGCCTTGCACGAACGCGATGTCCACGCCCGACGCCGCGTCGTGCAGCATGCGCAGGTTCTCGGCCGCGCCCTGCGTGCTGCGCAGCTCGACGGTGACGCCGTAGCCTTTCAGGATCTTCGCATAGCGCTTGCCGAACTCGGCGTAGGCGCCCTGGTCCGGGCCGGTCGCGAGCACGACCTTGGCCGGCGGCGTCGGGTCGAGCACCCAGTAGGCGACGCCGAGCAGCGCGAGCGCGAGCACGATGAACGGCCCGAAGGTCACGAGCAGGTCGCGGAACGACAGCAGGGTGTGGCGCAAGGTGGTGCTCATCCCCGCACGATACCGCGCCTGTGTCTGTGCCGATGGCGGCACGCTTCGTGCAACAGACGGCCGATGCAATCTCCCGGTTTCATCGCGGTGCCCGCGGGCGACGGCCACACGACCTTCGAAGACGCGCAGGCCCTCTTCACCGGCGCGCTTTTCGTGTCGCTGGCGCTGGTGCTGTTCGGCCAGGCCGGCCTGATGACCGGCGGCACGGCAGGCGCCGCCTTCCTGCTGCACTACGCAACCGGCATCAGCCTCGGCAAGCTGTTCTTCGCGATCAACATCCCGTTCTACGTGTTCGCGTGGCGCCGCATGGGCCGCGAGTTCACGTTGAAGACCTTCATCGCGATCAGCCTGCTGTCCTTGATGACCGAGTGGTCACCGCGCCTGTTCGCGGTCGATCGGCTCGACCCGGCCTATGCCGCCGTGCTGGGCGGCTTGCTGCTCGGCTCGGGTTGCCTGTTCCTGGCGCGGCACCGTGCCAGCCTGGGCGGCGCGACCATCGTCTCGCTCTACCTGCAGAAGTCGCGCGGCTGGCGCGCCGGCAAGATCCAGATGGCGATCGACTGCAGCATCGTGCTTGCGGCGCTGACCGTCGTCGAGCCCGCGCGCGTCGCGTACTCCGTGCTCGGCGCCGTCGTGATGAACCTGTTCATCGCGGTGAACCACAAGCCCGGTCGCTACGCGGTGCTCTAAGCAGCGACCGGCCGAGAAGGCCGCGCAGGGTATGCTTTTCGCATGCGACTGCTGTTGGTGGAAGACGACCGGATGATCGGCGAGAGCCTGCGCGGCGCGCTGCGCCTCGAAGGCCACGCGGTCGATTGGGTGCGCGACGGTGCGTCCGCGCAAGGCACGCTGGCGAGCGAACGCTTCGACCTGGTGTTGCTCGACCTGGGCCTGCCGATGAGCGCCGCGCCGGGCGCCGAGACGCAGCCCGGCGGCGGGCTCGAGGTGCTGCGCGCCTTGCGCGCAAGGCAGGACGCGACACCCGTCATCGTGCTCACCGCGCGCGACGGCCCCGGCGACAAGGTCGCCGGGCTCGACGCCGGCGCCGACGACTACCTCGTCAAACCGTTCGAGCTCGACGAACTCGGCGCGCGTATCCGCGCGGTGCTGCGCCGCCACAGCGGTCGCGCCGAACCGGCACTCGCGTTCGGTGGGGTCACGCTCGACCCGGCGACGCGCCAGGTCACGCAGGGCGGGGCGCCGGTGCTGCTCTCGGCACGCGAGTTCGCGGTGCTGGAAGCGCTGATGCAACGCCCCGGCGCGCTGCTGTCGCGCGCGCAGCTCGAAGACCGGCTCTACGGGTGGGGTGAGGAGATCGAGAGCAACGCGGTCTCGGTCTACATCCACCAGCTGCGGCGCAAGCTCGGGGCCGAGTTCATCCAGAACGTGCGCGGGGTCGGCTACTTCGTCGGCGCGGCTCCCAGACCGGCCTCATGAATTCCATTCGCGTGCGCGTGCTGCTCACGCTGCTCGGCATGCTCGCCGCGATCGCGCTCGTGCTGGGCGCGCTGACCTACCGAAATGTTCTGGCAGAGACCGAGGCGCTGTTCGATTACCAGCTGCGCCAGATGGCGTTCTCGTTGCGCGACCAGGGCGAGATCGCCGCGGCGCAGGCGAACACGCTGAACGACGAGCAGCTCGACTTCGTCGTGCAGATCTGGACCGCCGACGGCCGCATCATCTACCCGCCGCGGCTGCGCAGCGACCTGCCGACGCGGGCGCTGCTGGGCTTCGCCGACATCGCGGTGCAAGGCAAGACCTGGCGCACCTTCAGCGTCGCCACGGGCGACCGCGTGATCCAGGTCGCGCAGCCACTCCAGATCCGCCAGAAGCTGGCTGCCGATGCGGCATTGCGCAGCGTCGCGCCGCTGTTCCTGATCGCGCCGGCGATGGCGCTGCTGCTGTGGTGGCTCGCTGCGCGCGCGCTCGCGCCGCTGCAGCGCCTGACCGATGGCGTGAAGGCGCGCGACGAGCAATCGCTGCAGCCGCTGCCGACCTCGGGTCTGCCGGACGAGGTCGCGCCGCTGGTCGGTGCGCTCAACGGCCTGCTGCAGCGCCTCGGTGCGTCGCTCGGTGCGCAGCGCGCCTTCGTGGCGGATGCAGCGCACGAGCTGCGCTCGCCGCTGACCGCGTTGAAGCTGCAGATGCAGTTGCTGCAGCGCGCGCCCGACGCTGCGGTGCGTGACGACGCCGCGCGCGCGCTGACCGCCGGCATCGACCGCGCGGCGCGGCTGGTCGAGCAGTTGCTGACGCTGGCGCGCGCCGAGCCGGGCGCGCCCGCTGCGCCGCACGGGCCGGTCGACCTGAGCGAGGCGGTGCGCGCCGCGGTGGCCGAGACGGTGCCCTTCGCGATGACCCGCGGCACGCGCGTCGAGCTGTTCGCCGACGTGCCGGTGACCGTGCGCGGCGACGCCGGCGCGCTGACCGCGCTGGCGCGCAACCTCGCGGACAACGCGGTGCGCTATGCGCCAGCGGATTCGCGCGTCGAGCTGCGCGTGATGCTCGATGCGGGCGTGCCGACCTTGCAGGTGGATGACGCCGGCCCGGGCATCGCGCCCGCGGATCGCGAACGCGTGTTCGACCGCTTCTACCGCCACGCCGCGGGCGACGAGCCGGGCACCGGCCTCGGCCTGGCGATCGTGCGCGGCATCGCGCAGCAGCACGGCGCGACCGTGACCCTGGGAGAATCCTCACTCGGTGGGTTGCGCGTGGTGGTCAGGTTCTGCCTACACTAGCGCCCATGCGATTCCTCAAATCGGGCATGGCGCTGCTGCTCGGCGCCGCGATGGCGTCGGCGGCGCTCGGCGCGGACGACTTGCACATCGCGGCGTTCTCCGACGCCGCAGTCGGCGAGCCGCCGGCAGCCTGGAAGTTCGCCACGCTGCCGCGCAAGGAGCCGACCAAGTTCAGCGTCGTCGAACTCGGCGGCGCGCGCGTGCTGAAGGTCGAGGCCGAGAACTCCTACGGCAACCTCGTGCACGGGCTGCACGCGCAGGTCACCGAGCGCAGCACGCTGACCTGGCGCTGGCGCGTCGACAAGCTGGTCGACGACGCCGACCTGAAGCAGCGCAGCGGTGACGATTCGCCCGCGAAGCTGTGCCTGTTCTTCGCCTTCGACACCACCAAGCTCCCGCTCGGCGAACGCACGCGGCTGTCGATGGCGCAATCGGTGACCGGGCAGGACGTGCCCGGCGAGACCTTGTGCTATGTGTGGGACAACAAGCTGCCCGCGGACACCGGCATCACGAACGCCTTCACCAAACGCATCCGCATGATCGTGCTCGATACCGGCAACGCCAAGCTCGGCCAATGGGTGACGCAGCGCCGCAACGTGGTGGTCGACTACCAGCGCCTGTTTGGCGACGAATCGGGCGGCAAGGTGCCCGAGCTGGTCGGCGTGGCGATCTCGGCCGATGCCGACAACACCCACGGCCACGCGCTGTCCTATTTCGGCGACGTGACGTTGACACCTTGAGACGGGTCGTCACCCGACTTAACCTTGGCTTAACCGGGCGCTAATGGACGCCTAACCCGGCGACCCTATCTTCTGGGCCATGCGCGAAATCCGCGCGGTTCCCACCACAGAAGGAGTCGCCATGAAGATCAAAACCCTGACTGCTGCGCTGATCGCTGCCGGCGTGCTGGCTGTCGGCACGGCGAGCGCCATTGACCTCACGCCGAGCTGGCTCAAGAGCAAGCCCGCGCCGGTGCAGGCCGCCGTGAACACCGCCCCAGACGCCGCGCCGCCCGCGGCGGTGCCGCTGCTGAGCGGGCAAGGCGTGCCGAACTACCGCGCGATCGTCAAGCAGAGCGGGCCGGCGGTGGTCGGCGTCACGGTGGCCGGCATGCACAAGGCCACGGCCGAAGAGCAGGGGCTGCCGGAGGGCATGGAGAACGACCCGTTCTTCAAGTTCTTCCGCGGCATGCCCGGCATGCAGCAACGCGGCCAGCGTGGTGGCCAGGTGCCGTTCAAGGGCCTGGGCTCGGGCTTCATCATCAGCTCGGATGGCCTGATCCTGACCAACGCCCACGTCGTGCGCGAAGCGAAGGACGTGACCGTCAAGCTCAGTGACCGGCGCGAGTTCACCGCCAAGGTGCTGGGCTCGGACGCGACCACCGACATCGCGGTGCTGCGCATCAACGCGACCGGCTTGCCGGTGGTGCGATTGGGCGATCCGCGCCAGCTCGAGGTCGGCGACCCGGTGCTCGCGATCGGCGCGCCTTATGGGCTGGAGCAGACGGCGACGTCCGGCATCGTCAGTGCCAAGGGCCGCTCGCTGCCGGGCGATGCGGTGGTGCCGTTCATCCAGACCGATGCCGCGGTGAACCCGGGCAATTCGGGCGGGCCGTTGTTCGACGGCAGCGGCGCGGTGGTCGGCATCAACGCGCAGATCTACTCGCAGAGCGGCGGCTTCCAGGGGCTGAGCTTCGCGATTCCGATCAGCGTCGCGCTGAAGGTCAAGGACCAGATCGTCGCGACCGGCAAGGCCACCCACGCGCGCCTGGGCGTGACGGTGCAAGACCTCAACCAGGCGCTGGCGGAATCGTTCGGCCTGAAGAAGCCGGATGGCGCGCTGGTCGCGAACGTCTCGCCCGGCAGTGCTGCCGCGGCCGCGGGCCTGAAGTCGGGCGACGTGATCACCGAGGTCAACGGCGAGCCGGTGGTGCGCTCGGGTGCGTTGTCCAGCCTGATCGGTTTGTCGGCGCCGGGCGAGAAGGTCAAGCTGAAGGTCTGGCGCGACCATGCGCCGCGCGATGTCGAGGCCAAGCTGGCGAGCGCCGACGCCGACAAGACGGAAGTCGCCGACGCGAGTGGCGAGGTGCAACCCGGCCAGCTCGGCCTGGGCCTGCGCGCGCTGACGCGCGAGGAGCGCAAGGAAGCGGGTGTCGACCAGGGCATGCTGATCGAGAACGTCGCCGGCCCGGCGGCGCGCGCCGGGATCGAGGCGGGCGACGTGCTGCTGGCGATCAACGGCAAGCCGGTGCAGTCGATCGAGCAGGTCAAGAGCGTCCTCGCCGGCAAGCCCGGCAGCGTGGCCCTGTTGGTGCAGCGCGACGGCGACAAGATCTTCGTTCCGGTGAAGCTGGGCTGAGGGTGCTGCGCCGGCTCACGCCTGCGTAGCTCGGCACCGACAAGGGTGGCGCCGTCTGATGGGCACCCCTTGTCGAAGCACCACGAGACACGTCCGAGCACCTTCGCGCGGTTGGGTGTCGGCTTTCGGGTGCCACTTTGGATAGCTGTTCGCGACCCGGAGCTGCCGGTCGCAGGCCCAAGGCTAGTTGCCGACAACCAGACGTTCGTCTTGTCAGAGTTTGGAACTCCGCTGTCGTTGCATTGCTGAAATCGCTGCGAGGCCTTACTCATTCGACATATCAACGGTTGCTGTGATGACGCGACATGCCGGCAGGTGCCGCATGCACCTGCCTATACATCGAGTGACCACGCAGCGAGCCCCGCGCCCTCAGTTGCCCCCGAACCACCGCGCCGCCGCGTCCCCCGTATCCTGTGGCGTCGTGTTGAACGCGATGGCCGCAGAGGGTGCGCCCTGGTGCACGGCGTTCACCAGCCGCTCGAAGAGCAGCAGACTCTTTGGAGGGATGCGGATGCCGCCGCCGATGACGACGACATCGTAAGTCGTGCCGGCCAGACGTTGCTTGACTGCCTCAGTCGCCGAGGCATCCGGCGGCACGAGGCACAGGTCAGCGGCCCAACCGCGATCGGCCATCTGCTGCATGCCGATCGCAATGCCGGCGTGGATCTTCGCGGCAT
>JBDUAG010000381.1:0-4359 GCA_040004785.1 Burkholderiales bacterium
ACCCCTGTAATCACCGTGAAAGGGTGGTGTCCTAGGCCTCTAGACGAAGGGGACCTGATCTTCATTCATAGCACTTCATCACGACTCGATGTTGCGGTGTGCTCCACCGGCATTGGTGGAGGTAAGCGGGATCGAACCGCTGACCTCTTGCATGCCATGCAAGCGCTCTCCCAGCTGAGCTATACCCCCGTTTTGGTTTCCCCCAACTACCGGTTTTTAGCCATCGCACTATCAATCGAGACTACGATTATAGCCAGCTTTTCAGGGCCCTCGCAAACGTGTGATCACGGTCTCTCTCGTGAAGAGTTCGAGCACCGCATCGACCGACGGCGTCTGCGCCCGCCCACACACAAGCACGCGCACAGCATGCGCGAGTTGCGGCATCTTCAGGGCGTGCGCAGCCAGCGTTTCCTTGATCGCAGCGGCGATCGCCGGCTTGCTCCACTCGATGCCGGCGAACTTGTCGGCCAGCGTCGCGAGCGCCGGCCGAACCGCCTCGGTGACATGGCCGGCGAGATCTTCGGCCGATGCGCTCACCGGCGCGAAATACATCGCGAGCCACTGCGCGAGTTCGACGGTGGTGGCGCAGCGATCCTTGTAGAGCGCACACATGCGGCTCAGCGATTCACCCGGTGCCGACTCGATACCGAGCCGCTTCAGTTGCGCCGCGACCAGCACGGCGAGCTTTGCGTCATCGGTCTGCTTGATGTAGTGCGCGTTGACCCACGCCAGTTTGGCAGCGTCCCATTGCGCCGGGCTCTTCGAGAGGTGTCGGCCATCGAACCACTGCACGAGTTGCTCGCGGCTGAACAGCTCTTCGTCGCCGTGGCTCCAGCCGAGGCGCGCGAGGTAGTTCAGCATCGCCTCGGGCAGAAAGCCGGCCTCTTCGTAAGCGGTGACGCTGACCGCGCCGCGGCGCTTCGAGAGCTTTTGCCCATCGTCCCCGAGGATCACCGGCACATGGCCGAACAGCGGCAACGGCGCGCCCAGTGCGTTGAAGATGTTGATCTGCCACGGCGTGTTGTTGACGTGCTCGTCGCCGCGGAACACGTGCGTGATCGCCATGTCCCAGTCATCGACGACCACGCAGAAGTTGTAGGTCGGCACGCCATCCGGTCTCACGATGATGAGGTCATCGATCTCGCGGTTGTTGATTGTGATGCGGCCTTTGACGAGATCGTCCCAACTCACGTCGCCCTCGGGCGGATTGCGAAAGCGCACGACCGGCGGCACGCCTTGCGGTACCGCCGGCAGCGCCTTGCCAGGCTCGGGGCGCCAGCGGCCGTCGTAGTGGGTCTTCTCGCCGCGCTCCTTTTGCGCGTCGCGCATCGTGGTGAGTTCTTCCGGGGTGCAGTAGCAGTGGTAAGCGCTGCCGGCGGCGAGCATCTGATCGATCACGGCGCGGTAGCGATCGAGGCGCTGCATCTGATAGATCGGGCCTTCGTCGTAGTTCAGGCCGAGCCATCGCATCGATGCCAGGATCTGGTCGACGGAGTCTTGCGTGGAGCGCGCGACATCGGTGTCTTCGATGCGCAGCACGAACTCGCCGCCGTGGTGGCGCGCATACGCCCACGAATACAGCGCGGTGCGGGCGGTGCCGAGGTGCAGAAAACCGGTCGGCGATGGCGCGATGCGCGTGCGGATGGGGGTGCGAGCAGTAGTGGGCATCAGGATGCGAGAGTAGACAGGCCGCGCTGCAGGTCGTCGATGACGTCGAGTGGATGTTCGAGGCCGACTGCCAGGCGCACCAGGCCCTGCCCGATGCCGGCGGCGCGGCGCTGGTCTTCGGTGAGGCGTCCGTGCGACGTGGTTGCAGGGTGCGTGACGATGGACTTGGTGTCGCCGAGGTTCGTCGCGATCGAGAGCAGGCGGGTGCTGTCGATCACGTGAAAGGCGTTGGCACGCGCGGCTTCGATCGAGGCGCCGCGCAGGTCGAACGTCAGCAAGGCGCCGCCGAGTTCCGACTGCTGGCGCATGGCCAGCGCGTGCTGCGGGTGCGAGGCGAGCCCGGGATAGTGGACGCGTGCGACCTCGGGTTGCTGCTCCAGCCATTGCGCAACCTGCAAGGCATTGGCGCTTTGCGCGCGCATGCGCACATCGAGCGTCTCCATCCCCTTGAGGATCACCCAGGCATTGAAGGGCGCGAGGACCATGCCGGCCGTGCGCATGACCGGGCCGAACACTTCTTTCATCAGCCTGGCCGAGCCGGCGAGTGCGCCGGCCATCACGCGGCCTTGGCCGTCAAGGTATTTCGTACCCGAATGCATCACGATGTCGGCGCCGTGTTCCACGGGGCGTTGCAGCGCGGGCGAGCACAAGCTGTTGTCCACCGCGAGCAGCGCGCCGGCCTCATGGGCCAGATCCGCCAGCGCCCGGATGTCGCAGACGTCGGTGAGCGGATTGGTCGGCGTCTCGGCGAACAGCAGGCGCGTCGCCGGATCGAGCACGGCACGCCATTCGGCCAGATCGGTCTGCGAAACGAAGCTGGTGCGCACGCCGAACTTTGCAAACTCCTTGGCGAACAGATTGATCGTCGAGCCGAACACGGACCGCGAGCAGATCACATGGTCACCCGCCTTCAACAGGCCCATGCCGAGCAGCAGGATGGCGCTCATGCCGCTGCTCGTGGCGATCGCCGCCTCGGTGCCCTCCATCGCCGCCAGCCGCGCTTCAAGGCTGCGCACGGTGGGGTTGCTGGTACGCGAGTAGGTGAAATCCTCGGAGTCGGCGAATCGCCGCGCCATCGTCGCGGCATCCGGCTGCACATAAGCACTGGTCAGAAACAACGCCTCGGAGTTCTCGCCGTGCTGACTCGGCGCCAGGGCCGTGCGCACCGCGAGCGTCTCGCGGCGCAGGCCCTCGGGCAGCGCCGCGCGGGCGATGCGACGGCTCTCGTCGCTCTCGCGGTCTTGCGTCGTCATACCGCCTCGCCGCTCTGCAGTGCGAGGCGCGATCGGTCGCCGCCCTCTTCTTCTTCGCCCTGGGCCTTGCGCTGCTCTGCCATCGCGCTGAACTCGGCCGCGCTCACGTCGCCGGTGATGTAGACGCCGTCGAAGCACGAGGCCTCGAAGCCGTTCAGCTTCGGGTTCAGCGCGCCGACGACGCGCTTCATCGCGTCGACGTCCTGGTAGATCAGCGCGTCAGCGCCGATGAACTGGCGGATCTCCTCGATGCTGCGGTTGTGTGCGATCAGCTCTTCGCTGGTCGGCATGTCAATGCCGTAGACGTTTGGAAAGCGCACCGGCGGTGCAGCCGAGGCCATGTAGACCTTGCGTGCGCCGGCATCGCGCGCCATCTGCACGATCTCTTTCGAGGTGTTGCCGCGCACGATCGAATCATCGACCAGCAGCACATTGCGGCCCTTGAACTCGACGCCGATCGCGTTGAGCTTCTGCCGCACCGATTTCTTGCGCGCACCCTGCCCCGGCATGATGAAGGTGCGGCCGACGTAGCGGTTCTTCACGAAGCCCTCACGGTAGGGCTTTCCTATGCGTTGGGCGAGTTGCATCGCCGACGGGCGGCTCGATTCGGGGATCGGGATGACCACGTCGATCTCGTTCGGCGGGATCGTCGATATCAGCCGCTTCGCCAGTGTCTCGCCCATGTTCAGGCGCGCCTGGTAGACCGAGATGCCGTCCATCACGGAATCGGGCCGCGCCAGGTACACGTACTCGAACATGCACGGGTTCAGGCTCGGATTCTCGGCGCACTGACGCGCGTGCACCACACCTTCAAGATCGATGAATACCGCCTCGCCCGGCGCCACGTCGCGAACCACCTGGTGGCCGGTGCCTTCGATCGCGACCGACTCGCTCGCGACCATCACCTCGCGCCCCTCGGGGCCGGTGCCTTCACCGAGGCACAGCGGGCGGATGCCGAACGGATCGCGGAACGCGAGCAGGCCATGCCCGGCGATCAGCGCGACCACCGCATACGAGCCCTTGATGCGCTTGTGCACAGCGCTGACCGCGTCGAACACGAGCGTCGGCGTCAGCGGCTGGTCGCGCGAGGCCAGTGCCAGTTCGTGTGCGACGACGTTGATCAGCACCTCGGTGTCGCTGGTGGTGTTGATGTGGCGGCGATCGATGTCGATCAGCTCTTGTTTCAGCGCCAGCGCGTTCGTCAGGTTGCCGTTGTGCACGAGCACGATGCCGAACGGCGCGTTCACGTAGAACGGCTGCGCCTCCTCTTCGCTGTAGGCGTTTCCGGCGGTCGGGTAACGCACCTGGCCCAAGCCCACCGTGCCCGGCAGGCCGCGCATGTTGCGGGTGCGGAACACGTCGCGCACCATGCCGCGCGCCTTGTGCATGAAGCACTTGGTGCCCTGCATCGTGACGATGCCGGCCGCGTCCTGGCCGC
>JBDUAG010000382.1:0-4356 GCA_040004785.1 Burkholderiales bacterium
CCAGCGGATCGATGCCCGGGAACACGCGGCTGTTCCACGTCCACAGGTTGAAGTCGAGCATCGTCATGATCTTGGGCGTGTAGGCGCCGGGATCGATGTCGTAGCCGTTGAGCAGGAACACGAAGTCGCGATCCACTTCCTCGATCAGCGGGTGCCTCGCCTTGGGGTGCGTGATCCAGAAGCCCATCATCCCCATCGCCATCTGCGTCATCTCGTCCGCATGCGGGTGGTACATGAAGGTGCCCGGGCGCCGTGCAATGAACTCATAGACGAAGGTCTTGCCAGGGTCGATGGACTTTTGCGTCAGGCCCGACACGCCGTCCATACCGTTGGGCAGGCGCTGTCCGTGCCAGTGCACGCTGGTGTGCTCGGGCAGCTTGTTCGTCACGAAGATGCGCACGCGGTCGCCTTCGACGACCTCGATGGTCGGCCCGGGGCTCTGCCCGTTGTAGCCCCACAGGTGGGCCTTGAAGCCGGGCGACATTTCGCGCACCACGGGCTCGGCCACGAGGTGGAATTCCTTGACCCCGTTATTCATGCGCCAGGGCAGCGTCCAGCCGTTGAGGGTCACGACCGGGTTGTAGGGCCGGCCGGTGGTGGGCACCAGCGGCGGCATGGTGTCGGGCTTGGTCTGCGTCACCGGCTCGGGCAACGCGGCCATCGCCACCTTGCTCACAGCTGCGGCGGTCACCGCGGCCGTGACGGCACCAGCGCCGCGAATCAAATCACGTCGAGAGAACATGGGATTTCCTTTGATGTCGGAGTTCATGGCTCGGTCTGGCCAGCCATACCAGCGGAAGGCGCAGCGCTCATGCTTGGCTTGCCGATGAGCGCCATGTCGAGGTCGGCCTGTGCAATCCAGAAGTCACGCAACGCATCGATGTAGCCCTGCACGCTGCCGATCTGCGATCGCGCGTCGGCGAGCAGCTCGAACACGCCGATCAGCATGCCGTTGTAGCGAAGCTGGTTCTCTTCGGAGATACGCTTCTTCAAAGGCACGATTTCGTCGCGGAAGTGCCGCGCGATCTCGAAGCTGCTGCGATAGCCCTTGTAAGCCTGGCGAACTTCGGATCGGGCATTGATGGCCGTCTCTGCCGCGCGATTGACGGACTGCATGTAGATCGCCTCTGCCTTGGCGACCCTGGCCGTGCCCCAGTCGAAGATCGGCAACTCGAGGCTGATCGTGTAGCCGCGCTGCACTGGAAGATCGTTGTACGAGTTGCGTTCTGCGCCCACTTCCAGGACGTTGATGAAGCGCGTCGCCTGCGTCAGCCCGAGGTTCTTCGCCAACTGCTCGGTGCCGAGCTTGGCGGCCTGCACGTCCATGCGCTGCGACATCGCCGTCTGCTCGACGTCCGGCAGGTCGTTCGGTGCCTTAGGCAGGTCGGGCAGTCGCTCGGGCAGCTTGAACTGCGCCTGCGCTCCCCACAGGCCGAGCAGCCGGCTGAGGCGCTCGCGAGACGCGCCCTGTACCTGCTCCGCACGGGCGAGGCTTAGCGCCGCATCGGCGTAGAAGCCCTGTTCTCGGGCCTGCTGCAGCTTGTTCCAGTTGCCGGCCTGGGTCTGCCGGCGGGCGAGTTCCGCGCCTGCCTCTGCGGCCGTCTGGACCTGCAAGGCGTAGCGCACCGTCTCATCGGCGGCGAGCGCGCTGTAGTAGGCCTTGCGCGTCTCGGACGCGAGCGACAGCACGTTCATCGTCACCGCACCACGCGACTGCGCAAAGCGGCGGGATTCGATCTGCTGCGTCATCGGCAGGGTCAGCAGCCGAACCAGGTTGAACTGGATGCTGCGGTCGATCTCGATCTCAGAGCCTTGCTTGAGTCGGCCGAAGCTGAAGCCCGGGTTCGGCAGGCGACCGGCTTGGACCATGTCCGCTTCAGAGATGCCGAGTTCGAAGAACGAGGCCTGCAGCCCCTTGTTGTTGAGCAGCGCGACCTGAACCGCATCTTCGGCCGACAGTGGCTTGGTCAGCAACTCGGCAACACGTTGATCGATCGCATCCTGGTCGGCATCCGACCTGGCCCACTTCAGTTCTTTGCCGAGGCGATCCTTGGCGGACTGCTCGACGGGGCCGAAGCCCCCGTCGGTGCTGAAACTGGCGCAGCCGCTCAGCGTCGCCGCAGCCAGGACGGCGACAACGAACCTGTTGCGGGCCCGCACGGGTGAGGGAGTCTTCATGGTGTTCACCTCACTTCATCTCTTGGCCAGCGTGGCCAGGCATGGCCGGTTTGACGTTCGCTGCTGGCTGTGAAGCCGCAGGCGATGCTGGGGATGGGATGGCCGTCGATGCCGGCTCTCTGGCCTCGCGGGCGTATGCACGCCAGCCGCCGCGTTGGCGCACGAGTTCATTGGTTTCGCGCCAAGGCACCACATCGGGCTCCGTGAAGGCCTGATATCGGCTCAGTGAAGATCGGTAGACCAATGCCGGAGTCGCCGCCTTGGGGTCGGCCGGATCGGCGCGTTGGACCGACGGGGGCTCAAGGGCTTTGGTGGGCGGCTGAGTCTGGGCGTGTGCGACGGGCTGGCCCGCGAGCAACAACGCGGCGGCCAGCGCCGACAGCGGCAGCAACGCTGCCTTGGAGAAGCAAAACATGGAAGTCCTCGCCTCGAACTCCGGTGACTTGCGTCAACCGGAAACGGTGAACTACAAGGCACGCGCACCGTGTGGGAGAACACGGGTGTGGTCACGCCGCAGGCGCAACCAGACAGGCGCGTGCGGCGCCCGTTAAGCGAGGGAGAGTCGAGGTGGCCGGTCGGGCCCGTCGGTGAAGAAGCCGACGTGGGTGGTCAGTTCGACCACCGGAAGCGCACGGCTGGGCGCCAGCGCAGTTAACGCGATGACGGTAGTCGGCAGGAAGGCGACCGTGCAGCAGGCTGCGCAGGCGCTGCACTTGCCAGTGACCTTGGCATGCTTCGCCGTCAGCGGGCTGAAGGCCGATCCATGATGGGATGGAGCGGCTTCCGCTGCTTGGTCGTGAGCAGGTGCCTCAGAAATGGCAGAAACGTCCTGCGCGCCCACGTGCATGTGGCCGGCATGATCGTGCCCGCCTTCAGTGGCTTGCGCCGAGCCGTGATGTCCGGCGCCGCAGAGCAACATTGTCGATGCGGCGAAGCCTTGCACGGGGAGTGCAAGGACCAGCAACCACATGACGAAGCAGCGCACGAAGCATTTCATGGGCCGAAGTCTAGCCGGAGCTGCGTTGGCACACGCGAACAAGCCCACTCAACGCGTGACACCAATGGCATTCCACCGCTGAAAGCGCGTATCGCCGACCGCCGTTGGGCGGGTTGTAGGACTCGACGGACGTGCGAATGCGCAGTTCGCTTCTTCCGATCAAGTGAGTTGATTCTCACAATGCAGTGGTGCGCTTCCGTACAGACTTTGTCCGCGTCCGGAACTAGAACCCCAGGTCAAAGAAAAAACGATGATCAACAATGCAAGACACATCACCGTTGGCCGCTTCGCCCTCGGCGCCATAGCGATGGCATTACTGCTTCCCGCGGCCCATGCCCAGACCAAGGAACCGATGCTAGCCATGCAAGGCGGCATGGCTGCGTCGGCGGCAATGCCTAGCGGTGGCATGGACATGAAGACCATGATGAAAGACATGAGCGGAAGGATGACTTCGATGCCGATGTCGGGTGAGCCGGACGTTGACTTCGCCTTGATGATGCGCATCCACCATCAAGGCGCCATCGACATGGCCAATGCCGAGTTGAGCGGTGGCAAGGATCCGCAGATGAAGAAGGTGGCCAAAGGCATCATCGCCGCACAGAAGAAGGAGATTGCGCAGTTCGATGTGTACCTGAGCAAGCACGGCCATCCGGTTGAAAAAGTGAGCAAGTAGCTCGACGAGCGCCCTTAGCTGCTCAATTGAAGAGCAGTGCGTAAAGCGCATGCTTGCCATTTAGGGACGCAGCACAGACGCTTCTGGAAACGGGGACATCGGGTCAGTCGTCCGCCACGACCAGACTAGCGACGCCGCACCACTGATGGCGGCTTCCCTCGCCTGCCGCTCCTTGGGGTCCATGAAGGGACTGACGACGTGCAGCGGCACAGCCTGCGGCCCGCTGTCCAGCAGCGAGGCATTCGGGAACGCAACTTCCCGCCGCGCGTCGTAGCGAAGCGGTTTGATGAACCGGCGATGCGCCGCGACAAGGGCGTCGATCAAGGGCAACTCGTGGACGCCCTCAACAGGGATCCATTGGGCGCTGGTCAACATGACGCTGGCGGCATCGATTTCGTAAGCGTGTTCGCGCCTTGCGCGAATCAGCGCCGTCATGACCAGCCGTACCTTGTGCCCGGAGTCGGCGTCTCTGGCCTCGAACAGCGGCGCGAACACGCGCACCATCCGC
>JBDUAG010000383.1:0-4331 GCA_040004785.1 Burkholderiales bacterium
TCCCGCGCGACCCACATCAGCTGGCCGGTCGGTGCGAGCACGGCCTCGACCGCCGCGCGATCCTCGGAGCTGACGGCAATCCGCGCGAACAGGCCAGTCATGCCCTGGCCCACCAGCGCCGGCGTGTTCGGCATCGTGCGCACGATGCGCTCGGCACCGGTCGCCCGCAGGATCGCGTCGCTGCGTATGCCTGCCATCACGCTGATGTGCAGCGCCTGGCCGACGAAGGCCGCGCACGGTGCCGCGGCCTCGTCGAACAATTGCGGCTTGACGGCCCACACCACCATCGCCGCCTGCCCGAGCGAGGCATCGGCCGCGGCGAGTGCGCGCACACCGAACTCGGCCTGCAGCTTGCTGCGCTGTGCAGCGCCCGGGTCGATCACGACGATGGAATCGGCGGCGCGACCACTCTTGCGCAAGCCGCCAATGATGGCGCTGGCCATGTTGCCGCCGCCGATGAATGCGATCATGTCCATGAAGTGCTGCTCGCGGGAGTGAAGGATGCGTCTCGAAGGTTCATGCCATTGTCGCGCGGTGCGGTTCAGCGTCGAGGCGCACAGCCCGGTGCCGTTCATGCGCTGCCATTGTTCGATCTGCCGCAAGACCGCCGGCAGCGGCGGCTGCGGGATCAACCTCGGAGCCGACGCGGCCACGCTGACGGTGAGCGGGCAGGAGCACGTCGCGATTTATCGCGCGGTCATGCGGGAAGCCGGCCAGCGTGCGACGCGCTCGAAGGCGGGTCGCCACTTTTGCCGCCTGTGCGGCAGCGCGCTGTGGCTGTGGGATCCGCGCTGGCCCGAGCTCGTGCACCCGCACGCGTCGGCGATCGACACGCCGCTGCCGAAACCGCCGGAGGTGGTCGAGATCGGGCTGGCGTGGGCGCCGTCGTGGGTCGATGTGCCGGGCGGGCCGGGGCATGTGCAGTTCCAGCACATGCCGGACGTGTCGCTGGAGGATTGGCACAAGCGGCATGGGTTGTGGAGCGAGTGAGCCACGCTCATCGCGCCCAGGCCGACAGGGCCTGAGCCAGCGGCCGCGCCGCCGGCCGGGCAAGCAGGTAGAACGACAGCCGTCCCGGCGAAGGCCAGCGCTTGGCATCGCGGCGCGTCAGCACCTCCAGCTCGGGCGTGATCGCCGACTGGTTCAGGCAGCCGACGCCCCAGCCCGCGCGGATCGCCGCGACCGCCGCCTGACTGCCGGTGCAGCCGAGCTGCAGGTGATGCGCACGCCCGCTGCGTGCGAGCGCGGCCAGCGCGATGTCGCGCACCGGGCACGCGCTGCCGAGCAGCACCAGTGGCACGGTTTCACCGGGCGGCAACGCGAGGCCGGGCGCTGCGACCCATGCCAGCGGTTCGCGCCGCAACAGCTTCGCGCCCGGCGGCGGGGTGGTGGCGGTGACGACGACGAGATCGGCCTGATCCTGCGCCCAATGCCGCTGCAACGGCGCCGAGGTGCCAAGCAGCAGCTCGAGCTGCGCGCCGCCGGCCGCGTCGCGCAGCACGCCGAGGAGCTCGCCGAGGCGCCCCGGCATGAAGTATTCGCTGATGCCGAGCCGGTGCGTGATGGCCGCGCGCGTGGGGCGCACCGCAGCGTGCGCTTCTTCCTGGGCGCGCAGCAGGGACAGCGCGTGCGGCAGGAACGCCAGGCCCTGCGATGTGAGTGCAAGCGTGCGCGTGCTGCGCTCGACGAGGCGGGCGCCGACGGCCGCCTCGAGGTGCTGCAGGTGTGTGCTGACGGCCGATTGGGTGCGGTGCACCTGCTGTGCCGCGCGCGTGACGGAGCCGGCGCGGGCGATCGCCGCGAAGCTGCGCAACCAGGCAGGGTCGAGGTCATTCATTCGAGAGTCTGATGAATACGATGAAAAGTATCTGCTTCACAGAGGAATGATCGCTGCCTAGAGTTCAGTCGTCAACACCACCACTGAGCGAGAACATCACCATGCCTTACCTGCACATCCAGATCTCCGGGGTTCGCGACGATGCGTTGGCCCGCCAGGCGGCGGCGACCGCCGTCGAACTCACGTCCGGCATCCTGCACAAGGACCGCGCACTGACCGCGGTCGTGGTCGAGTTCATCGAGCCGGCCCACTGGTTCATCGCCGGGCAGCCGCTGTCGTCCGCCGTAGCGCGCAGCTACCACTGGTTCGTCAGCATCACCGACGAGACCAACACCAAGGCCGAGAAGGCGCAGTACATCGCCTCGGTGCACCGGGCGATGGGCGAACTGCTCGGCGACGTGGCCGAGCACTCGTATGTGCAGGTGGCCGACGTGCGCGCCAGCGCCTACGGCTATGGCGGCCAGACGCAGGAGTTCCGCTACCACGCTTGACACCGCCGTCCCGTATGTTGGATGATTCGTCCAACATGAAGGAAAGCGTCGCTCCCGAACCCGAGGACATCAACGCGCGCATCGCCCGCTGCGTGGCGGCGCTGCGCGCCGGCGGCGGCCTGTCGCTGGAGGCGCTGGCAGCGCGCAGCGACGTGAGCCGATCCACCATCTCGCTGATCGAGCGCGGTGAGACGAGCGCGACCGCTGTCGTGCTCGAGAAGCTTGCCGCCGGCCTCGGCGTGCCGCTGGCAGCGCTGTTCGAGGCCGAGCGCGCCGCGCCCGGCCCGCTGATGCGACGCGCCGAGCAGCCCGAGTGGCGCGATCCGGCGTCGGGCTACCTGCGCCGCAACGTCTCGCCGCCCGATCACCCGTCGCCGCTGCGCATCGTCGAGGTCGAGTTTCCGGGCGGCAAGCGCGTCGTGCTCGAAGGCGGGTCGGCCGCGAACGCGATCGACGAGCAGGTCTGGGTGCTCGAAGGCACGATGACGCTGACGCTGGGCCATGTCAGCCACCGGCTGGGGGCGGGCGACTGCCTTGCGCTGCACGTCGACGGGCCGGTTGAATTCCACAACCCCACCCGGCGCCCGGCGCGCTACGCGGTCGTGATCGCGACGGCAGCGCCGTACCGGGCCTCGAGCCGACAGACGCCACGATGAAGATCGAGATCGACGACCTTTCCCGCCCGGCCATCCACGCGCTTCTGGAGGAACACCTGCGGAACATGCACGAGCTCGGCCCGCCGGAGAGCGTGCACGCGCTCGATCTCGATCAGTTGCGCCGACCCGGGATCACCTTCTGGTCGGCCTGGGAGGGCGAGGTACTGCTGGGATGCGGCGCGTTGATGGAGCTGGACCGCAGGCACGGTGAAGTGAAGTCCATGCGCACGCCCGAGGCGCGGCGCCGCACGGGGGCGGGGCGGGCGCTGCTGACGCACATCATCGACGTCGCGCGGGCGCGCGGCTACGAGCGGCTGAGCCTCGAGACGGGGGCGATGGTGGCCTTCGCGCCGGCGCACCGGCTCTACGAGACTGCCGGCTTCACGAGAACCGGCCCGTTCGGCGACTACGCCGCAGACCCGAACAGCGTCTTCATGGCGCTGGCGTTGGCGCCACGGCCCTCAGCCTGACGCGCCGGCGCTGCGCGAGCCGAAAATCGCGCTGCCGACGCGCACGATCGTCGCACCCTCGGCGATCGCGGCTTCGAGATCGGCGCTCATGCCCATCGAGAGCGTGTCCATCGTCGTCAGGCCCGCGCCCCGCAACCGCGTCAGCAACTCGCGCAGCGCCCGGTGCGGCGCGCGCTGCGCCGGGGCATCGCCGGCCGGCTCGGGGATCGCCATCAGCCCGCGCAGCACGAGTCGCGGCAGCGCGGCCACCGCCTGGGCCACGTCGGCCACTTCATCCGCCCGCAGCCCGCTCTTGCTCGCCTCGCCGCTGATGTTGACTTGCAGGCACAGCTTGAGCGGCGGCAGGTGCGCGGGCCGCTGTTCGCTGAGCCGCTGTGCGATCTTCAGGCGATCGACCGAGTGGACCCAGTCGAACTGTTCGGCGACGATGCGCGTCTTGTTCGATTGCAGCGGCCCGATCAGGTGCCATTCGAGGGGTGTGCCAGAAGGTGTGCGCAGATCGGCGAGCGCGGCGATCTTTTCCACGCCCTCCTGAACGTAGTTTTCGCCAAAGCACTGTTCCCCTGCCGCCACGGCCTCGCGCACCGCGTCGGGGCCGAAGGTCTTGCTGACAGTGAGCAACGTGACGCTTTGCACGCCACGCCCGGCCGCCTCGCACGCCCGGGCAATGCGCTCGTGAACATGGTGGAGCTTGTCTGCGATCATCGCCATAATGCGCCGAGTATCCCGCGTCGCGGCGGTGTGCGTCGCGTGAGCGCCATGTGCGGCGCCAACCAACCCCAAGACCCATGGACATCACCCAACTGCTGGCGTTTTCGGTCAAGAACAAGGCATCGGACTTGCACCTCTCGGCCGGCTTGCCGCCGATGATCCGGGT
>JBDUAG010000384.1:0-4329 GCA_040004785.1 Burkholderiales bacterium
CCACCACTGCATGCGCGCGATCGGCATGGCCGAGTCGGCGCTCGAGATGATGTGCGCGCGGCTCGCGTCACGCACTGCGTTCCACAAGCTGTTGGCCGATCAGGGCGTGTGGCGCGAGCGCATTGCCGAGTCGCGCATGCTGATCGAGCAGTCGCGCTGGATGGTGTTGAACGCCGCCTACCGCATGGACACGGTCGGCAACAAGGTCGCGGCGAAGGAGATCGCGATGATCAAGGTGCTGACGCCGAACAACTGCGTCAAGGTCGTCGACTGGGCGATGCAGGCCTTCGGCGCGATGGGCCTGAGCCAGGACACGCTGCTGACGCACTTCTACGCCTACGAGCGCCACCTTCGGGTCGCCGATGGCCCAGACGAGGTCCACCGCAATGCGATCGCGAAGCAGGAGCTGGCCGCGTACTCGTAGTCAGCTGTCGCGGTTGATGCGCTTGATCAGGCGCGCCAGCGTCGTGTCTGCGACGTCGACTGCGACCTGGCAGGTGCCGGCCGCCTTGTGGCCGCCGCCGCCGTAGCCGAGCATCAGCTCGCCGACGCTGGTCTTGCTGCTGCGGTCGAGGATCGACTTGCCGCAGGCGAGCACGGTGTTCTGCTTCTGCACGCCCCACATCATATGGATCGAGATGTTGCACTGCGGGAAGAGGGCGTAGACCATGAAGCGGTTCGTCGCGTAGATCGTTTCCTCGCCGCGCAGGTCGAGCACGACCAGGTTGCCGTGCACGGTCGCGCAGCGCTGGATCTGCTCGCGCGCCGGCTCGCCGTGGGCGAAGTAAAGGTCAACGCGCTCCTGCACGTCGGGCAGGTCGAGGATCTCGTCGATCGTGTGGTCGCGGCAGTATTCGATCAGGTCCATCATCAGCGCGTAGTTGCTGATGCGGAAGTTGCGGAAGCGGCCGAGGCCGGTGCGCGCGTCCATCAGGTAGTTCAGCAGCACCCAGCCTTCGGGCACGAGGATGTCCTCGCGCTCGTATTGCGCCGAGTCGGCCTTGTCGACCGCGACCATCATCTCGTCGGTGATGCGCGGGAACGCGTTCTTCGCGCCGTAGTGGTTGTAGACCACGCGCGCGGCCGAGGGCGCATCGACCTCGATGATGTGGTTGCGGTGCTTGCCGTTGCGGATCGTCTCCGACAGGTGGTGGTCGAACGCCAGATACGCGCCCGGTACGTACGGCAGGTTGGTCGTGATGTCGTGCGGGCCGACGTCGATCTTGCCGTCCTGCATGTCCTTGGGGTGAACGAACTTGATCTCGTCGATCAGCTTCATCTCGTTCAGCAGCACGGCGCAGACGAGGCCGTCGAAGTCGCTGCGGGTGATGAGGCGGTACTTTTGCAGGTTCATGGTTCACTTCCTTCCGGGGTTTCGACGCGTCCGCATGCGGCGGCAGGCGTGCCGGGAGCACGCGACGTGCGTCTCCGTGGAATTACGGCAGCCCGCGCTGGAACTGAAGACCGTCAGCCGGCAAGAGCACCCGGTGCGTGACAATGCGGTCAACGCACATCCGCCATCGAAGCGGAGTCCAGGAGACCCGATGAGCACCCAGTTCACAGGAACCGGCGCCGTGCAGGACCGGCACCGCTTCGACGAAGCCGCGCTCGACACTTGGCTGGGCGAGCGCGTTGCCGGCTACGCCGGGCCGCTGCGGGTCGAGCAGTTCAAGGGCGGCCAGTCGAACCCGACCTTCCTGCTCATCACACCCGGGCAGCGCTACGTGCTGCGTCGCAAACCACCGGGCAAGCTCCTCCCGTCCGCACACGCCGTGGACCGCGAATTCCGCGTGATGGCCGCGCTCGCCGCGACCGACGTTCCCGTGCCGCGCACCCACGCGCTGTGCGAGGACGACAGCGTGATCGGCAGCGCTTTCTACGTGATGGAGCACGTGGACGGCCGCATCCTGTGGGATCCGGCGCTGCCCGGCATGACACCGACCGAACGCGCCGCCATCTTCGACAGCATGAACGCGGTCATCGCCGCGCTGCACCGCGTCGATCTGCAACACACCGGGCTGGCCGACTACGGCAAGCCGGGCAACTATTTCGCGCGCCAGATCGGGCGCTGGACGTCGCAGTACCGCGCGTCCGAGACCGAGCCCATCGCGGCGATGGACGCGCTGATGGCCTGGCTGCCGCAAAACATTCCGGCGGACGACACGACCGCGCTGGTGCATGGCGACTTCCGGCTCGACAACCTCGTCTTCCATGCCACCGAACCGCGCGTCGTCGCGGTGCTCGACTGGGAGCTCTCCACGCTCGGCCACCCGATGGCCGATTTCGCGTACCACGCGATGGCCTGGGACACGCCGCCCGGCGAGATGCGCGGCCTGGCCGGGCTCAATCTCGCGTCGCTGGGCATCCCGAGCGCGCAGGCGTATGTCGAGCGCTATTGCGAGCGCATCGGCCAGGCCGTGCCAGCGCGCGGCGTGTGGGACTTTTACGTGGCCTACAACATGTTTCGCGGTGCTGCCATCTGCCAGGGCATCATGCGCCGCGCGCTCGACGGCTCGGCCAGCAGCCCGCACGCGCTGGCCGCCGGCAGGCGCACCCGAACCATCGCCGAAGCCGGCTGGAATCGCGCGGCCAAGAGCGGGCAAACCCCCAACTGACGCGGGTACGAGCCACGCGATAGTCACGACAACTCTGGAGACACACCGTGGCCGACCACCCCTGGATCAAGTCTTACCCGAAAGGCGTCCGCTGGGATGCCGAACTGCCGCTGATGCCGGTGCAGCAACTGCTCGACGATGCGGTGCGCAAATGGCCCGACAACCCGGCGATCGAGTTCATGGGCCGCACGCTGAACTACCGGGAGTTCGGTGATCTGGTGAACCGCGCCGCCAAGGGCTTCCAGAATCTCGGTGTCGGCCCCGGCGTGCACGTGGGCCTCTATTTACCGAACACGCCGCACTATCCCATCGCGTTCTTCGGCGTGCTCAAGGCCGGCGGCTCGGTCGTCAACTACTCGCCGCTCGATGCCGAGCGCGTGCTCGCGCACAAGGTCGAAGACAGCGAGACCGATTTCCTCGTCACGCTCGACCTGAGCGTGCTGTACCCGCAGATGGCGCGCCTGCTCGCTGGCGCCGGGCCCGAGAAGTCGCGGCTCAAGAAGCTGATCGTCGGCAACATGGCAGACTACGCGGCGAACCCGGCCGCGGTGCGCGCGCACCTGCAGAGCGCCGGCCAGCTCGCACCGGTGCCGGAAGACGACCGGCACCTGACGTTCGCGCAGCTCGTCGCCACCGACGGCAGCTACCAGCCGCATGCGCTCGGCGACCTGAAGCAGGCGATCGTCTGCCTCCAGTACACCGGCGGCACCACCGGGCTGCCGAAGGGCGCGATGCTGACGCACGCCAACCTCAGCGCCGCCTGCGCGCAATACATGGAGACCACGCAGGGCGAGCCGCGCGTGCTCACCGAGGGCGAGGAGCGCGTGCTCGTCGTGCTGCCGCTGTTCCACATCTACGCGCTCACCGTGAACCTGCTGTTCGGTGTGCGCCTGGGCGCGTTGATGGTGCTGCATGCGCGCTTCGACCTCGATGCCGCGATCAACGACCTCGTGGCCAAGAAGATCACGATGTTCGCGGGTGTGCCGACGATGTACATGGCGCTCGCCAGCCACCCGAAGGTCAAGGAGGGTGCGCTGCGCTCACTGCAGTTCTGCGGCTCGGGCGGCGCGCCGTTGCCGGTCGAGGTGGCACAGCGCTTCTTCGATCTCACCGGATCGCAGCTGTGCGAAGGCTGGGGCATGACCGAAACCTCGCCGACCGGCACCTTCACGCCCGTCTACGGCATGCGCAAGGCCGGCTCGTGCGGCATGCCGATCCCGAACATCGAGCTGCGCTTCGAGAGCCTGACCGAGCCGGGCAAGGACGCCGCGCCGGGCGAGCCGGGCGAGCTGTGCATCCGCGGCCCGAACGTGATGAAGGGCTACTGGAAGAACCCGGAAGCCACCGCCAAGTCGATGACCGCCGACGGCTTCTTCCGCAGCGGCGACGTCGCCCGCATGGACGAGGACGGCTTCGTCTTCATCGTCGATCGCACCAAGGACATGCTGCTGTGCGGCGGCTACAACGTCTACCCGCGCGTCATCGAGGAGGCGATCTACGAACACCCGTCGGTCGAGGAGGTGTGCGTGATCGGCATCCCCGACGAGTACCGCGGCCAGTCGCCGAAGGCCTTCATCAAGCTGAAGAAGGACACGCCCGCGCTGACGCTGGACGAGCTCAAGGCCTTCCTGAAGAGCCGCATCGGCAAGCACGAGATGGTGGCCGAGATGGAGCTGCGCGCCGAGCTGCCGAAGTCGCCGGTGGGCAAGCTGCT
>JBDUAG010000385.1:0-4329 GCA_040004785.1 Burkholderiales bacterium
GCACCGTCGCGTTCGACAGCGCCTGGATCTGCTTGCTGCCGTGCTTGATCATGCCGGCGCGCTCGGCCTCGGTGCCGACGATGAAGCCGGTCGTGTTCTGCAGGTAGACGAGCGGTGTGCCGGTCTGACAGCAGGCCTGGATGAAGTGCGTGACCTTGTTGCTGCCGGCCGGATCGAGCGGGCCGTTGTTGGTGATCAGGCCGACTCGAAAGCCAGCGATGGCCGCGTACCCGCACAAGGTCGCCGGTCCGAAGTCGGGCTTGAACTCGAGGAAGTCCGACCCGTCGACGAGGCGCGCGATCACGTGCCGCATCTCGACCGGGCGCTTCAGGTCGGCGCCGAACAGGCCGAGCAGGTCCTCGGCGTCGGCCCTGGGCGGAGGCCCGTCGGGCCAGTGCGCTTCGGGCCGCCAGCCGAGCGAGGCGATCAGCTCGCGCGCGATGCCGAGCGCGTGCGCATCGTCGTCGGCGACGTACTCGGCCAGGCCCGAGACGCTCGCGTGCATCTCGGCGCCGCCGAGCGCTTCGTCGGTCGCGATCTCGCCGGTCGCGGCCTTGAGGAGCGGCGGGCCGGCGAGGAAGGCGCGCGCGCGGCCGCGCACCATGATCACGTGGTCCGACAGGCCGGTCATGTACGCGCCGCCCGCGGTCGACGAGCCGTGCACGACCGCGATCACCGGCAGGCCGGCGGCGGACAATTTGGCCAGCATCCAGAACGCGCTGCCGCCGTGGATGAACTGCTCGACCTTGTAGTTCAGCAGGTTCGCGCCGGCCGATTCGACCAGGTGAACGAACGGCAACCGGTTCTCGAGCGCGATGGCCTGCGCACGTTGTAGCTTCTCCAACCCCTTGGGCTGCAGCGCACCGGCGTCGATGCCGGCGTCGTCGGCAACCAGCATCACGCGCGTGCCGCTGATCACGCCGATGCCGGCGATCACGCCGCCGCCGGGGATGGACTTGTCCGCGTCCGGCACATCCTGCAGCCAGCCGGCGAGCGTGGAGAGCTCAAGAAACGGGATGCCGGGGTCGAGCACGCGGGCGACGCGTTCGCGCGGCAGCAGCTGGCCGCGCTTGTCGAACAGTGGCTGCGCGCGGGTGCTGGCGGCACGCGTGCGCGCCTCGATCGCGCGCCACTCGGCTACCAGCGCGAGCGCGTGGGCGCGGTTCGCGGCGAAGGTCTCACCGCTCGTGTCGAGGTGCAGGTCCAGCGTCGGCATCGTCAGCCTTGCAAGACCTTGGGCGTGGTCGCGAGGTGAAAGCCGTTGAAGGCCTCGGTGCTGCCGCCGGTGCCGACCTCGGGCCAGATGCGCTTCGCGTTCGGCGCCGCACCGTCGATGCGCAGACAGGCGCCGGAAATGAAGGCCGCGGCGGGCGAGAGCAGGAACACGATCGCGGCGGCGACCTCGCTCTCGGTGCCGAGCCGCTGCAGCGGTACGAGCTTGGTCATGCCGCGGATCGTGCTGCGCATTTCGGGCGGGTACTTGTCCATCCCGCTGGACGCGATCCAGCCCGGCGCGACCGCGTTGACGCGGATCGGCGCCCACTCGAGCGCCGCCGTCTCAGTGAGGTTGAGCATGCCGGCCCGCGCCGCGCCCGAGTGGCCCATGCCGGGCATGCCGCCCCAGATGTCGGCAATGATGTTGACGATCGCGCCGCCGTGGTCACCCATGAACTGGGTGACGCATTCGCGCGCCATCAGAAAGCCGCCGGTCAGGTTGTTGCGCACGACGGCGTCCCAGCCCTTCGCGGTGATCGCCGTGAGCGGCGCCGGGTACTGGCCACCGGCGTTGTTCACCAGCGCGTCAACGCGGCCGTGGCGTTCGAGAACGGCGCCGACGGTGGCGCGCACCGCGTCTTCCTCGCGGATGTCACAGACGTGCGTCGAGCACAAGCCGCCGACGGCCTGGATCTCCGCGCGCACCGCATCGAGCTTCTCGGCCTTGCGGCCGACGATCGCCACCGCGGCGCCGAGCGCCGCGAGCTCGTGCGCCGTGCAGCGCCCGATACCCGAGCCGCCACCGGTGACGAGCGCGACCTGGCCGTTGAACAGGCCGGCTTGAAAGACCGAACGGTAGGGCGACATGGCGGGCCTCTATGTCGATTCAACCAAGCACTTGCTTGGTGAGTTGCGAGTGAGTTTGCACGTCGCGATAATGGCCTGTCAATTGGCGATGCCACCATGCCGATCGCGATGATCTTCGACGCCACGCTCGCGGTTTGCTCCGTCGCAGCCGGTGCGCGATTGAATCCGCGGGCTGCCATGACAAAGGCCCCGCATGCGGGGCCTTCGATGATCGGCGTGAGTCGGTCTACTTCAGCGTCAGGATCCACTGCACCAATTGCTTGGCTTCGGCATCGGTGACCTGCGGATTCGCCGGCATCGGGATGTTGCCCCACGCGCCGGAGCCCCCCTTCACGACCTTCGCCGAGAGCTTGTCCACGGCGTCCTTCTGGCCCGCGTACTTGGCGGCGACGTCCTTGTAGGCCGGGCCGAGCACCTTCTTGTCGACGGCGTGGCAGGCCATGCAGTTCTTCTTCTGCGCGAAATCGGCCTGGGCGAACGCCGGGGCTGCGGCCATCGCGAGCAGTGCGGTGGCCAAGGCGGGGAGCAATGTCGTGCGGTGTGTCATGGATTCCTCGTGGGCGGTCTTGATTTCACATCTCGGTACAGTCAGCATAACGGATGGCACCGGCGCGGGTTGACACGGGCCCGCACCCCCAAGGAGTTCTGCATGTGGTTTGTTCTCATCGGCGTTGCGATCATCGGCATGAATCTGGCCGGCATCGGCCCGTTCGCGGCCTGGAACTGGGACTTCAGCGGGGATCTCTGGAAGTTCTGCGTGCCCTTCGGGTTTGCGGTCGCGTGGTGGTGGTGGTCCGACGTGTCGGGCCTGAACAAGCGCCGCGAGATGGACAAGATGGACGCCAAGAAGCAGGCCCGCCGCGCGGAGAACCTCTCCGCACTCGGCTTCGATCCCAAGGCTCGCCGCAAAGGCCGCAAGCGCTGACCTGTTCTATTCGAACTTGTCCAGCACCGCCCCGGTGCTCGCGCTCGACGCATTGTTCGCAAACTTCGCCAACACGCCGCGCGTGTAGCGCGGCTTCGGCGCCGTCCACGATGCTCGCCGCTGGGCCAGCACCGCATCGCTGACGTTCAGCTGCAAGGTCAGCGTGTGCGCGTCGATCGTGATCGAATCGCCTTCGTGGATCAGCGCGATGTTGCCGCCGGCGTAGGCCTCGGGTGCCACATGCCCGACCACCATGCCCCAGGTGCCGCCCGAGAAGCGGCCATCTGTGATCAGGCCGACCGATTCGCCGAGACCCTGGCCGATCAACGCGCCGGTCGGGGCGAGCATCTCGGGCATGCCGGGCGCGCCCTTGGGGCCGAGGTAGCGCAGCACCATCACATCGCCGGCCACGATCTTCTTCGCCATGATCGCGGCCAGCGCCGACTGCTCGTCGTCGAACACCCGCGCCGGGCCGGTGATGACCGGGTTCTTCAGCCCGGTGATCTTGGCGACGCAGCCTTCGGGCGAGAGGTTGCCCTTCAGGATCGCGAGGTGGCCGTGCTCGTACATCGGCGCCTCGATGCCCCGGATCACGTCTTGGTCGGCGCGCGGCGCATCCGGGATCGCGGCGAGGTTCTCCGCCACCGTCTTGCCGGTGATCGTGAGGCAGTCGCCGTGCAGCAGCCCGGCCTTCAGCAGCACCTTCATCACCTGCGGAATGCCGCCGGCGCGGTGCAGATCGACTGCGAGGTATTGGCCCGAGGGCTTCAGGTCGCACAGCACCGGCACCTTCTGGCGCACGCGCTCGAAGTCGTCGATCGTCCACTCGACCTCGGCTGCATGGGCGATCGCGAGGAAGTGCAGCACCGCATTGGTCGAGCCGCCGGTGGCCATGATCACCGCAACGGCGTTCTCGATGCTCTTGCGGGTGACGATGTCGCGCGGCTTCAGGTCGTTCTTGACCGCCTCGACCAGCACGCGCGCAGCCTCGGACGTGTGCGCGACGATCTCGTCGTGCGGGTTCGCCATCGTGCTCGAGAACGGCAGGCTCATGCCCAGCGCCTCGAAGGCCGAACTCATCGTGTTGGCGGTGTACATGCCGCCGCACGAGCCGGTGCCGGGGATGGCGCGGCGCTCGATCTGGTTGAAATCTTCTTCGCTCATGTTGCCGGCGCTGAACTGGCCGACGGCCTCGAAGACGCTGACGATGTTGAGGTCCTGCCCCTTGTACCTGCCCGGCAGGATCGTGCCGCCATAGACGTAGATCGCCGGCACGTTGGCGCGCAGCATGCCCATCATGCCGCCCGGCATGTTCTTGTCGC
>JBDUAG010000386.1:0-4328 GCA_040004785.1 Burkholderiales bacterium
CGGAACTGGCGGCCCTTCAGCGCGATCGGCTCCTTCGACAGATCGGTGCTGTAGCGCACGACGTCGGTGACGCCGCTCGGCGCCGTCGGACCTGGCTTCTGGCCCTGGCCGTCGGCCACGCGCTTGTCGGCCGGGCATTCACCCGCGAAGGCGGCGCTGGCCGCCATGCCGAGCACCGCGAGGACGGCAGCGGCGATGACGATGCGCCGTGCGAGTGGCGGGCGATAGAGGTAGATGGTGTTCATGAGGTGGATCTCCTGAGGTGAGGTGGGAAGGTCTGAGTGGGTCGGTCGGGCGGGTGCCCGCTCGCTCGCTCCGGTAGCAACTTTCGTCGGGCGGTTTCACGCCCTCATCAACGAAAGATCACGTGTTGATCACGTCGCGCCGCTACCATCGGCGCGCGGGCAAGACGCTGAGCCTGCGGGGCACGTGACAGGAGGGGCGATGACCTTGGACTACCACTGGACGGCCGAGCTGGGAGGTGACGCCGGTTTCGAGCGCCGACGCGGACAACGAGCGCGGACCGGCGCACCGGTGCTGGCCAAGCTGCCGCGGGCCGGCGGCGCGCGCATGGCCGATGCGGCCGCACTGCAGCGCGAATGCGCGATCGCGGCCGAACTCTCCGTTGGCGCCACGCTGCTGCCGCGCATCGTCGCATCGGGACCGCAGACCCTGCTGGTGATGGAAGACCCGGGCGGAGAGCTGCTCAGCTCGTTGCTGGCAGCAGGCCCGCTCAGCGTGGGCGCCGTGCTCGCGATCGGAGTAGGGTTGGCCGCGACGCTGGTCGAGCTGCATGGCCGCGGCCTGGTGCACCACGGAATCCGCCCCGACGCGGTGTTGTGTGACAGCGCGGACGGCGACGCCTGGTTGATCGACTTCGCCGATGCCGGCCGCGCATCGTCGCGGCCGGCGGCAGCGGCCACAACGCTGAGTGCCGCGCGCCTCACCTATGCGTCGCCGGAACAGACCGGTCGCATGGATCGCGCCACCGACCACCGCAGTGATCTCTATGCACTCGGCGTGCTGCTCTATGAAGCCTTGTGTGGGGCGCCCCCGATCCGCTCTGAGGACCCACTCGAGCTGATCCACTGGCACATCGCCGGCGTGGCGATCGAGCCGGGCCGCATCAAACCGTCAGTGCCGCGGCCGCTGTCGGACGTTGTGATGAAGCTGCTCACGAAAGCGCCCGACGAGCGCTACCAGACCGCGGGCGGTCTGCTCGCCGATCTCGAACGCTGCGCACGGGATTGGGAGGCCCACTCGCGCATCGAACCGTTCGTGCTCGGCCAGCACGATGGTCGCGGTGAGCTCGTCATCTCGTCGCGGCTGTATGGGCGGGAGGCCGAGGTCGGCTGCCTGCTCGGCGCCTTCGAGCGGGCCTGCGTCGCGCAGGCCGGCCGCGCCGAAGTGGTGCTCGTCGAGGGATACGCCGGCATCGGCAAGACCACGCTGATCCAGCAGTTGTACCGGCCCATCGTGCGGCAGAAGGGCTACTTCATCGCGGGCAAGTTCGATCAGGTGGTGCGCGGCGTGCCGTTCGGTGCGCTGATCCAGGCATTTCGTGGTCTCGTGCAGCAATGGCTGACCGAGAGCGAGGCGCAGCTCGCGCGCTGGCGCGACACGCTGAGACAGGCGCTGGGCAACAACGGCGGCGTGCTTGCCGAGGTGATACCGGAGATCGAGTTCATCATCGGCCTACAGCCGGCGCCACCGGCGCTCGGCAGCACGGAATCGCAGAACCGATTCCAGCGCGTGCTGCAGAACTTCGTCGCCGCGCTCGCACAGCCTGCACATCCGCTGGTGCTGTTCCTAGACGACCTCCAATGGGCCGATGCGGCCACGTTGGGCCTGCTCGAGCCGTTGTTGACGGGCGCTGAGATCCGCTCGCTGTTGCTTGTCGGCGCTTATCGCGACAACGAGCTCGACGCCGCACCGCGCCTCGCGCGCACGCTTGCGCTGCTCGAATCGGCAGGGGTTGCGCTGCAGCGGGTTGCGCTCGGCCCGCTGACCGGGCGCGACCTCACCGACCTGGTGGCCGACACCTTGCGTTGCGAACCGGCCCGGGCCGAACCGCTCGCGCGGCTGATCGAACGCAAGACCGGCGGCAACCCGTTCTTCGTCACGCAGTTCCTGAAGATGCTCGAGCGCGAGGGGCACTTGCGCTTCGACGTCGCACAGGCGTGCTGGATCTACCGCATTGCCGAGATCGCCGATGCACCGCTTGCCGACAACGTGATCGACCTGATGACCGGCAGCATCCGGCGCCTGTCGTCGAAGGCTCAGTACGCGCTGACGCTGGCCGCGTGCATCGGCAACCGATTCGATCAGGGCACGCTGGCGATCGTGAGCGAGCAGTCGGCGGCACAGACGTCGGACGATCTGGAGCGCGCGATCGACGCCGGCCTGATCGTGGCGATCGCGCCAGTGCATTCGCGAACCGACGACGCGGCCGACGAAGCGATCGGCGACGGGAATGCCGATGCATCGACCCCCTTCATGTTCCTGCATGACCGCGTCCAGCAGGCGGCTTACGCCTTGATTCCCGAGGATAGGCGACGCATGGTGCACCTGACCGTTGGCCGGCTGCTGCGCGCGCGCACCTCAGCCGGGCACCTGGATGCTCGGCTGTTCGACGTCGTCCACCACCTGAATCTCGGACGCGCGCTGATCGGCAATGCCGAAGAACGATTGGACGTGGCCAGGCTGGACCTCGCGGCGGGCCGGCGGGCCAAGTCATCGACCGCGCATGACACCGCACTCGAGTTGCTATCGGCAGGCTCGGAGTTGCTCGATGCGGCGGCATGGGATGCCGACTACGAGCTGTGCTTTGCCCTGCGCCTCGAGGCTGCCGAGTGCGAGTACCTGTGCGGTCATTTCGAGAAGGCGCTGGCGTGCTATGCGCAGTTGAACCGTCTCGCCCGCACGCCGATCGACCAAGCGCGAGTGGCGCGCCTTCGCAGTGTCCAGCTCGAGAACATGGCGCGCTACGCCGACTCGATCGCGAGCGCGCGCGATGGGTTGGCGAAGTTCCAGGTCGCCTTCCCCGACAACGAGGAAGGCAAGGTGCTCGCGCTGGCGCACGAGATCGGGCGCATCGAAGCGCTGCGCGCCGACCGCGACATTGCCGCGCTGGTCGCGCTGCCGACCATGGTCGACCCCGAAGTGCGCATGGTGATGAGCATGTTGACCGACATCTGGTCGGCCGCCTACATCATCGGGGACCCGACCTTGGCGCGGCTGATCTCGGCCACGCTGGTGCGCCTGTCGCTCGAGCACGGCAACGTCGAGGAGTCGGCCTATGGCTATGTGACCCACGCGATCACCGTTGGCGCGATGCGGGGCGAATACGCGCAGGCCTTCGAGTACGGGCGGCTCGCGCTGGCCGTGAACCAGCGCTTCGACGACACGCGCCGGCGCGCCAAGATCTACCAGCAGTTCAATGCGCACGTGAACTTCTGGTGCGAGCCGATCGACTCTTGCTGCGCGTACGCGCGCGAGGCCTGCCGCAGCGGGCTCGAGAGCGGCGACTTTCTGTATGCAGCCTACGGCGCCGGCACGGAGCCCTGGGCCGCGATGGCCGCAACGCAGGATCTGATGCAGTTCGAGCGCGACTACGAGCCCAGCGTCGCCCTGATCGAGAAGCTTAAGAACACGGGCTTTGCAGATTCGGTGCGGCTGCTGGTGAACTGGTCCCGCGCGCTGCAAGGGCGCACCAACGCACCCCTGTCGTTCAGCGATGCGTCGCTCGACGAGGTGGCCTACCTGCAGACCTACCGCGATCAGCCGTTCTTTATGACGATCCACGCCATCGCGCGGCTGCAGCTGTGCTGCCTACTCGGGAGCAGGCCCGAGGCACTTGCAGCGGCACGCCATGCAGGCAACCTGGTGCACAACGTGCCGGGGACGATCTGGCCGTTGATCTGTGACCTGTGGGCCGCGCTGGCGCTGGCCGCGAGCCACGACGACCAGTCAGCCGAAGATCGGGCACGCGGGCTTGCCGAGCTAACCCGCGTACAGGCGATGTTCGAAGCGCTCAGCGGACATTGCGTTCAGAACTTTCGTTGCCCAGCCTTGCTGCTGGCGGGCGAGATCGCGCGTATCGATGGGCGCATCGACGATGCGTTGGCGCTCTACGCGCGCGCGATCGAGTTCACCGAAGGTCTGCCGCTGCTGAACTACCGTGCGCTGGGCCACGAACTGTGCGGGCGTTGCATGGTCGACCACGCGCGCCCGGCGTTGGGCCGCATGCACCTCGCGCAGGCGCGCGCCTGTTACGCCCGCTGGGGCGCAGCGGCCAAGGTCGACGCGATGCAGCGGCAGTACCCGGT
>JBDUAG010000387.1:0-4322 GCA_040004785.1 Burkholderiales bacterium
GCGCCGGCCGGATCGCGCTGTTCGACAGCGGCGCCGGCCGCGCCGCCGCAGTGGCGCACCGCTTGTCCGTCGAATTCGACGGAGAGCTCGTCGCCGTCGCGAGCGCCGACCCGGCCGGCTTCGACCTCGTCGTCAATGCCACGCCGCTCGGGCTGAAGGCCGGCGACCCGCTGCCGTTCGACCCGGCCCGGCTCGACGCCGATGCCGCCGTCGTCGACATCCTGATGAAGAACCAGCCGACCCCGCTGCTGCGTGCCTGCCAGGCGCGCGGCATCACCGCGCACCCGGGCTTCGAGATGATGGTGCAGCAGGTGCCCGAGTACCTTTCGTTCTTCGGTTTCGATGCCATCGCCAAGGCCGTGCAGAGCGACGCGAGCGACATTCGCGCGCTGTTCGAGGCCCCTTAAGTTTCTCGCCCCACGTTCCATTCCAATAACGGAGACCGCCCACATGCAACAACGTCAATTCATCCTCAGTGCGCTGGCCTGCGCCGCGCTGACATTCGGCAGCGGTGCGATGGCGCAGACCACCATCAAGATCGCCAGCCTGCAGGAGCTCTCAGGCACCGGCGCCACGGTGGGCAACAACTTCAAGAACGGCATGGACCTCGCGATCAAGGAGATCAACGCCTCGGGCGGCATCCTCGGCAAGAAGATCGAGGTCACGCACGCCGACACCCAGAGCAACCCGGGCGTGGCCAAGGGTCTGGCGCAGAAGGCGGTCGACGACAACGTGTTCGCGGTGTTCGGCCCTGGCTTTTCGGGCTCGATCCTGGTGAGCATGTCCGAGACCAAGCGCGCCGAGATCCCGAACTTCACCGGCGGCGAGGCCGCCTCGATCACTCAGCAGGGCAACCCGTATGTGTTCCGCACCAGCTTCGGCCAGGCGACCTCGATGCCGAAGGTGGCGCGCTACATCGCGCAGAACCTGAAGGCCAAGACGGTTGCGGTGATCTTCGTCAACAACGACTTCGGCAAGGGCGGGCGCGATTCGGTCACCAAGGCGCTCGAGGCGCTCGGCGCGAAGGTCGTGGCCGACATCTCCACCGACGCCGGCCAGGTCGACTTCTCGTCGCCGGTGCTGAAGGCCAAGCAAAGCAACGCCGACGTCGTCTTCGTCTACACCAACGAGGAAGAATCGGCGCGCGCGCTGCGCGAGCTGCGCAAGCAGGGCGTGACCAAGCCGATCGTCGGCGAGACCACGCTGACGAGCCAGAAGGTGATCGAGCTGGCGGGCGACGCGGCCAATGGCGCGGTGGCGCACGTGGGCCTGACGACCGATGCGCCGATCCCGAACATGCGCGCCTTCCGCACCAAGTTCGAGAAGGAATACAAGTACATCCCGGACCACAACGGCATCAAGGGCTACACCAGCGTCTACGTGATGAAGGCCGGCATCGAGAAGGCAGGCAAGGTCGATCGCGCGGCGTTCACGAAGGCGATGCACGGCTTGCAGGTGAGCGCCGCGAAGGACCCCGGCGTGATCCTGGACGTGAGTTACGACGACAAGGGCGACCTCGACCGCGAGAGCTTCATGACCGAAGTGAAGGACGGCAAGCAGCTGGTCAAGGAAACGCTGCCGGCGCTCGGCAAGAAGTAAGGCCGGGAGCCACCATGACGGACTTCCTGCAGCTGTTTCTTTCCGGGCTCGCCACCGGCAGCATCTACGCGGTGGCCGCGCTCGGCTTCACGCTGCTGTGGCAGGCCTCGGGCACGATCAACTTCGCGCAAGGCGAGTTCGTGATGCTGCCGGCGTTCATCATGCTGGGCTTCATCTCGTTCGGGGCGCCGCTGCTGGTGAGCTTCGTCGCCACCTGCGCGGTGGCGGTGCTGGTCCTCGGCTGGGGTTTCAAGCGCGGCATTGCCGACCCGCTGCTGCGCTTCGGCATGATGCCGATCGTGGTGGCCACGATCGGACTGGCGATCGCGATGCGCAGCGGCATCCGCGCAGGCTACAGCGCCGAGGCGCATCCGTTCCCGAGCCTGTTCGCCGACAAGCTGTTCAACATCGCCGGCGTGACGGTGACGCTGGCCGATGTCGGCACGCTGGCGCTGTCGCTGCTGCTGGTGCTGGGCACGCAGGCGTTCCTGGCGAAGACCGTGACCGGCCGCGCGATGCAGGCGGTGGCGCAGAACACCGACAGCGCCACCGTGCTCGGCATCAACGTGCCGCGCATGATCTTCTACACCTTCGCGATCAACGCGCTACTCGCCTGCGCCGCGGCACTGCTGGTCACGCCGACGTATCTGGCCAAGTTCGACATGGGCGAATCGCTCGGCAACAAGGCCTTCTTCGCTGCGATCATCGGCGGCTTCAACAACTCGCGCGGCGCGCTGCTCGGCGGCCTGATCGTCGGCGTGTGCGAGAACCTGGCGGCGGCCTACATCTCGCCGACCTACAAGGACGCCGTCGCACTCGTGATCTTCATGCTGGTGATCCTGTTCAAGCCGCAAGGGCTGCTCGGGAAAAAGACCGAACGCAAAGTCTGAGGCCGGAGACGCCCATGAAAAAGAACCTCCTCATCGGCCTCGTGTTTCTGGCGGCGCTGCTCGCCGGCCCGCCGTTCCTGAAGAACTACGGCATCTACCTCGTCAGCACCTGGCTGATCTACGTGATCGCCAACATGGGGCTGAACCTGACCGTCGGCTACGCCGGCCAGAAGTCGCTCGGCCACGCGGCGTTCTTCGGCATCGGAGCGTACAGCGTCGCAATCCTGATGAAGGCCGGCTTCAGCTTCTGGCTCGGCCTGCCGGTGGCGGCGATCGGCTGCTTCGTGATCGGCCTGGGGCTGGGCTTCCCGGCGCTGCGCGTGCAGACCATCTACCTCGCGTTCGCCACGCTCGGCTTCAACACCGCGATCTGGCTCGTGATGCGCAACGAAGAGTGGCTCACCGGCGGCACGTTCGGCATCAACAACGTCGGCCGTCCCGGCCTGTTCGGGTTGAGCCTGGACAGCAACCTCGCCTACTACTACTTCGTGCTGGGCGTCACGGTGGTCGTCGGCTTCCTGCAGTGGCGCTTGCTGAACTCGCCCTGGGGCAAGGCGTTCAAGGCGCTGCGCGACAATCCGATCCGCGCCGAGAGCCTGGGCGTGAACATCCAGGCCTACACGCTGCTGTCGTTCGCGATCGGCGCGGTGTACGCGGGCGTGGCGGGCGCGCTGTTTGCTTCGCTGGTGCAGTTCGTCGAGCCGGCGCCTTTCACGGTCGGCGCGTCGATCATGATGTACCTGATGGTCGTCGTCGGCGGGCCGGGCTACTTCTTCGGGCCGCTGCTCGGTTCGGCGGTCGGCGTGCTGCTGCCGGAGTGGCTGCGCTTCGCGCAGGCCTGGTACCTGTTCGTGTTCGGCAGCGCGGTGATCGTGCTGATGCTGTGGCTGCCCGACGGACTGCTCAGCATCCCCGACCGCATGAAGGCGCGGCGCCTGTCGCGCGAAGCCTCCGCGGCGCGCGCCGCCTCGGCCAAGGCCGTTGGGGTGCAGCCATGAGCTCGCCCCTGTTGAAAGTCAGCGGTCTGAAGAAGGCCTACGGCGCGATCCAGGCCGTCGGCGGTGTCAGCTTCGAGGTCATGCCGGGCGAGATCTTCGGCGTGATCGGGCCGAATGGCTCGGGCAAGACGACGATGTTCAACAGCGTGCTCGGCCAGATCACGCCGGACGCAGGCACGATCGAACTCAACGGCAAGAACATCACCGGCCTGTCGCCGCTGCAATTGAACCAGCGCGGCGTCGGCCGCACCTTCCAGACGCTGCAGGTGTTCGGCAAGATGACGGTGCGCGACAACCTGATCGTTGCCGCGCAAGAGCACAAGGGCAGCATGGGAAGCCGCATGTTCGCGCCCAGCGATTCCGGCCTGGGCGGCAAGGCGGATGCGCTGATCGACCAGTTCCGCATTCGCCACGTCGCCGAGAAGAAGGCCGGCGAGCTCAGCTACGGCCAGCAGAAGCTGGTGGACATCGCGATGGCGTTCATGAGCGAACCCGACCTGGTGCTGCTCGACGAACCCTGTGCCGGCGTCAACCCGAGCCTGGTCGGCGGCATCAGCTCGCTGCTCAAAGAGTTGAACCAGACCCGCGTCTCTGGTCAAAAGATCAGCAGCTTCATCGTCATCGAACACAACATGGACTTCGTGATGGACCTCTGCCACCGCATCATGGTGATGGTCGAGGGCACGGTGATGGCGATCGGCACGCCGGCCGAGATCCGCGGCAACCGGCAGGTGCTCGACGCCTATCTGGGGAACTGATCATGAACGACATCGCGATCGAGTTCGACGATGTCGTCGCCGGCTACGGCGACTTCATGATCCTCAACAACCTGAGC